>JACPWH010000108.1 GCA_016197185.1 Ignavibacteriota bacterium | reverse complement strand
TATGACCCAGTTAAATCTCCACCTGCTGAACCTGATGCACCTCCTGAACCCCAACTTAATACTCCGTTTCCGGTTGAAACAAGGACTTGCCCTGCAGCACCGCTATCAGGAGGAAGTACAAGTGTGTAATCGCTTGCCAAAGCATCGGGAGCTTTTATAGCCACATTTTTTGCAGTAGTCGAAGGGTACGCTCCCGAAGCATTCAGATTATTGCTGAATAATTTGAGTGCGCGAGTAGTTCCGTCGTTTGAAGCAAGCCAAAGATCGGTATTTCCGAGAATAGCAATATTTGGGGCACTTATTGTCATTGAGCGAGAACCTGTATTGGATAAAAACCCGATAGACCTGCTTGCATTATTTGTCAGTAAAAGTCCGCTGCCACCTAATACTACCGAGTAATCACCCGCAACAGTATTATCATATCCACCTAAAATCCCTGAATATTGCGAAGATATTGAGTTGGAATAACCTCCGCCGATTATATTGTACTGTCCCGAAATTGTGTTTGTGTACCCGCCTCCGATTGCTGAATACGTGCCACTTACATTATTTGCATTTCCACCGGATATTACTGAATATGATCCACTCACAGCGTTGCCTCGACCGCCGCCGATAGATGAATTTGTACCGGAGGCAGTATTACTGGAACCTCCGCTAACAGTTGAATATGCTGCATTTGCTATATTTGTCTGACCCCCTGCAGCAATTGCATAATTAGCCTGTGCTTTGTTGGTATTTCCTCCTACGACTGCCGAATACCCTCCTGATGCAATATTATTATCCCCTCCACCTATAAACGCCATTTGTCCTGTTGCCGAATTGGAGAGCTCAGTGCTTATCTTTTTTTCGTTTCGAAGCTCGAAGGATAGTTTTTCGGCTGTTATACTTCCGTCAGCAATTTTATTGGAGGTAATAGCACCGTCCTGTACTGTTTCAGCCATTAATGAATAGGGGACAGAAGAGAAGGGAATACGGGCAATTTCAGAATTGCCGTCGCAAGAAATACCGATAAAATATTGTTTGTCAAAAGTAATTGATTTCGACAGTGGTGTTTTCGAACCGAGGGTAAGATTAAACAAACCCTTGATCACAGGTGCGGTAAACTCCTCGCTATGAGCTGCTTTTCCGCCAATAAGAACGTCATACAAGCGGAGGGTGATGGTGTGTATCCCGTCAGCAACCGGCTTTGATGTACTGTCGGTCAGGACTCCTTGAACAGAAAAGCTACGGGGGATTTGCGCCGTCGCTTCGGGCGAGAGTGAAAAGGCAAGAAGGAGAACAAATACTGAGAAAAGGAAGTAGTTTATTTTCATAACGGTTTCTATAGATATATTGAAAAATGAAACAATTATAATTGCAGACTATTGCAGACTACAGCTTACAATCTGAAAACAAAACTAAATCTTAAATTTTGGGAGGACAATGGCGAGATGACGGTTTTTTTGGATTGCGTTTTAGATGTTAACGGCAGTTTGATATATAATGAAATGATGTATGATGTATCTATAAAATACAAACCGGATTGATTTGTTGAACTGTGCCGGTTTCGGGAAGTAATTTGTTACTAAGGTTATATTAAAAGAAGGGTTTGTGAGTTTAGTAGTTTGATTGGAATTTCACTTGAAAAATTAGGGCAATCTTTGAGTGACTGAAAAGCACTAATCTAAAAAAGTGGGGATTTGTATGTGAATATACACATTTGTTTCAGAGGAATTTTTTAGGATTCTACAATGTAGTTTTTGCTTCTAATTAACAATCCTAATATTACTTCCACTGAAAGTTGAAAGAATGTTATTTGGCGGTAGAGATATAATGAAGTCTAAATTTTTTTCGAAAATCTTAATAAATAACCATTGTTTGGTAAGACACAGCTTTAGTGAATCAACCCTCAGAAAAAGTAGTAAAAGAACAGTACTATAGAATGTTCTTAATGAAACTAAGCGATTGTAATATATTATAGTAGATTGAATTACACGGTAAATAACCATGCGAAGGGACCTTATATAGAATTTTAAAATTTTATGCTAAAAAAGAGTATTAATTGATTTTTTTATTTTCAATAAAAAGCTGCCGGATACAGGTGAACAAACAGAAGAGTTCTAATTGAGGTTTCAAAAAAACAGCAGGTGAAATGTAGTGTTGGAGAGCTAAGTTTATGCAAAATTTGACTGAATGAATATTCTTGTTCAGTTTTAAATTTAATGAAGATTAATTTAGGTCTGGTCGGTTGTTACAACCGACCTTTCTTCTAACTGTCTATATGGAAAGTCAGTTGTAACAAGTGACTTGACTTTTTAGGTTTGGTCGGTTGTTACAACCGACCTTTCTTCTAACTGTCTATACGGAAAGTCAGTTGTAACAACTGGCTTGACTTTGTTGTATTTTTATTCAAAGTCAAGACAGGTCAGGTCTGGTCGGTTGTTACAACCGACCTTTCTTCTATCCGTCTATACGGAAAGTCAGTTGTTTACCGCCGTGCATTAGATTGTTATAAAATTGTAGAGACGCACAGCAGTGCGTCTTAGAAGCGTGCAGTTTTCCGCAGTTCTGGAGACCCACTACGGTGTGTCTCTACATTATAACTACTCAATGCACGGCGGTAAACAACTGTCATGACTTTAAGCGTGTCCGGTTGTTTCAGGATAATTCACATCTAACTTACCAAATAATGGCACCATATTAAAAGGATAGTTCTTAAACTATGACAATGTTACAAATGCCAAAAATTATAGTAAGCTCATCAAAAGTTCTGTTTCCAGTTTTGTTTCGTTGCTGTTCCAATGACCATAGATTTCAATATAAGGTAGAGTGGTTTGATAACCACGGTTCTTTATTTCTTCAATCATATTTTGCCCGGTTTGTTTTAGTAGATTGTATGCGCCAATATGTTTGAAGTAGGCATATTTTTTCAGTAAAATGTTTTTGTATTGTAATACAGAACTGTGTTTATGGGGTTCTTCAAGTTCTACACCCGCAAATACACTTTCCTCAGGTTCATACACCCAAATGTTTTGCCCTTTGTTTTTAATACCGTTTTCCTTAATTATTTGCCACATTTTGCCTGATAGTCTGAAAGCAGCTTCTGCATAATCTTTATTCAATGCAGTCCCGGAAAAACCATAGATTTCAATATTGAAGGGTGTATGTACAATTTCAATATTCATGTTATGTTCCTTTTTTTGATGATAGTTTAACAGAAATATTCATCTTATCCCTTCTCAAGCATATCCGGTCTGCGCACCTGCGTCTTCTCCAAAGCCTCTTTATGCCTCCATTTTCGTATTTCAGCATGATTCCCACCCAATAGCACATCCGGTACTTTCATTCCGCGAAAATCAGCAGGTCGGGTATAATGCGGGGAGTCCAGTAAGTCATCCTGAAAGGCATCATCAAGAGCGGATTCCGAGTCTCCGATTGCCCCGGGTAACAAGCGAACAATTGCGTCCACCATCACAAGTGCAGGTAACTCTCCGCCGCTAAGAACATAATCGCCTATGGAGACTTCTTTAGTAATAAGTATGTCACGTATCCGCTGATCGATTCCTTTATAATGCCCGGCAAGAATGATGATATTACCAAATAACGACATTCGATTTGCCATCTCCTGATTGAGCATTTCACCGTCGGGCGACATATAGATCACTTCGTCGTATTTCCGTTCGGATTGTAACTTTTCGATACACGCAAATACAGGAGCGCATTTGATAATCATCCCTGCACCGCCTCCGAATGGAGTGTCGTCGATATGTCGAAATTTATCTTCGGCATATTCGTGCAGATTATGAACATGAATTTCAACCACTCCTTTGGTTATAGCTCTTCCGACGATACTTTGGGTAAGCATCGGCTCTATAAGCTGAGGGACTGCGCTAATAATATCAATCCGTATCTTTGGCATCATCACCTCCCCCGCCTAATTCCATAAGTCCTTCCAATATGTACACTTCTATACGCTTGTTCCCAATATCGACCTTCTTGATAACATCATCAATAACCGGCAGGGGAATATCGCCTTTAGCAGTGGTAGCGACCCATACATCATTAGCAGGCATAATCCACACATCAGTTATTGTACCTATTGATTTCCCGCTTGATTGTTCAATTACTTCGCATCCGATAATATCGTCGGTAAAATACTCGTCATTTTTACCTGAATCAAGCAGAGATTCTTCTACAAACACGCCTTCTTCGCGCAATCGTGAGGCAGCTTCGGGGGTAGTAATGCCATCCACAGAAAGGATTACTCCGCGATTGGCAGCCCGTAATGTGTTCAGTTTATAAGGACTTGCAAATTGCCCTGAAAAACCTATGTGAATTGTAGTTCCGGTGGCAAGTTCAAGGGTAGGCGAGGCTTCTCCTACAAAAACACTTCCGTCTGTTCCGTGTGTGCGAAGAATAGTTCCTATGTATCGTAATGGCATGAATTTACAAACTGAAAGTAATAAAACAGTGCAAAGAGCAGTAAAGCAAATATGATGTGCAATAAATTTTCATATACTATTACCAAATCGAACGAAAGCAGTCAGTTTCTTCCGTTTTTAGCTTTTCAATCAGTTGCAATCTGTGTAAATTGCACGAAATAAACAACGAAATCTTTCTCAAACCATTTTCAGAAGAATTATGCTTGATTCGATAATTCAGTATTTACAAGCACTTCCACCCGAAGGTATTTTGCTTGCAGCGTTTCTTATTACGTTTGCCGAGAATATTTTCCCTCCGTCACCGAGTGATATGCTGTTGGTGTTTTGCGGAACGCTTGTAGGCATCGGGAGTGTGAAATTTATTCCGCTTGTAGCCTCAGCAACTCTTGGAAGCATAGTAGGCTTCGGTGTTATGTATTATGTGGGGGCGAAATTCGGAATCAAAATTGTGGAATCCGGGAAGGTTAGATTCCTGCCTGTATCGGCTATCCACAAAGTTGAGAAATGGTTTCAGAAGTATGGGTATTGGCTGATTGTTGCCAATAGGTTTCTATCCGGCACAAGGGCAGTCATTTCATTTTTCGCTGGACTTTCCTTACTTGATTTCCCACGAACGCTTACGCTTTCTGCTGTAAGTGCACTTGTATGGAATTGCATCTTATGTTATGCAGGATGGGCTTTAGGTAATAATTGGCGTGAGATTGAGACGTATATTTCCAGCTATTCGGAAATAATTTGTGTAATTCTTGCAGTTGTTACTCTCTTTTTTGTGGTGAGGTGGTATGTGATGAAGAGGAGGAATGCTGCTAAAATGGATGAGCATATCGAAAAAGAATAATATAAAAAAATCTTCTATCCCATCTCAATTCCTTTAATAATAATCGAATATCTGATAGACTGCTCCTTCAAATGCAGAAATTTCTTTCTCTCGTCATCATTCATAAAATTCTCGAAATCTAAATCAGAATCAAAGCTAATCAAATGCACTTCATAAGGATTTTCGATTGTACTGTCTATTATTTCATCGTTTGAAGGTCTGATTCTTAATAATAATTTGCCATTGTATTTAGAGATTATAGGAATGGCAATACTTTCAAACTCCTCGAAGACAGCTTCTTGTCCGGGTTTGATGTAGATTAGTTGGGTTATGTGGATCATAATAACTGATGGAAAATTTATTGCTGAAAGTACTCTTATATATATAAAGAAGGGCTGTTGTAACAACTGCCCGGACTTTAAAAACGTTATGTGTTACTTGCAACTTCTCTAATTCCCCTCAGTATATTTCTTGAAATTATTCAAAATAGCCTGCCATCCGTCCCGTTGCATTTCGATTGGGTTTGTTGATTCAGCCTCGAATGTTTCAACGATGTGAGTTCGGTTGCCATGAGTTGAAAATGTAATATCAACTTTCCTACTGTCACCCATAGTATAGGCGATATGCTTATTGGTTATAACATCATCATATACCCCACCGAAATCGAAACCGAAACTGCCGTCTTTGGCTTCCATTCTGGTAGAAAATTCTCCGCCGATTTTTAAATCATTTTCAGCATGGGGTGCGTGCCAGTCATCAGAGGCATTGCACCATTGCGTGATATGCTTGGGAGAATTCCAATAATCCCATACTTTTTCGATAGGAGCATCAATATGTGCTTCTATGGTTATTTTAGGTTTATCTGTAGTATTCATATAGTAAATACATTGTTAAACATTAATTTGAAGAACGCGAATATAAAAAGATAAATTCTGATATAAAAAGTAGAGCAGGGAAATTCATAAGTACTGTTATGTCCGATTGTCCCTTTTCCCAAAAAACAATCTGGTTAAATTATTCTCATACTGCCCGCCCGCATCAACACGTGTGATTTCCTCCACATCTAACAAAGAAAAATTTCTGTCTAATGTACCTTTTGTACCAAATTCATTAATTACAAGTGTTTCATTGTCCATTTCATGAATTTGCCCCACATAAAATTGATTGATATCTATATCCTGCATGAAAACTGTGATATGTCCGAATGAATCATGCATAGATCTGAGTGCTGTAGCTATGGAGGTTATATCTACATTATGTAGGTTTTTAGACCTTTTAGACTCATCAATAAGTATTGAAGTACTTATTATATCGTTGCCACCCCATCGAATTTTTGAAATGCTTTCGCGCTTTACTACAACAAATCCATCATAATTAAAGTCTGAATTAAACCTCTCAATGGATAGAAGTTCATTGTTGAAATCAATGATAAATCCATAATGTGATTCTTCATATTTGTCAATAATGATATGCACGAATGTTTGGTCATGCTTTAATTTATCGAGGTATTTGGTTTGAATGGTCATTGTATTATAAGAATTAGTACACATCGGCAATTAGATTGCCGCACCAAATAAAAAAGAAGAGGGATATTCAATGCTCATAGTATTTTTTTTTTCAAAAACATGACTTTTGTCATAGTTTGTGATGTACAGCTGAGCTATTTTTGAGGTAGAATAAATGACAAGTCGTTGTAACGGTATGATTTATGGTTATTATCTACTCTACACCAAAGAGCTTACATTCAAAAATCGAAAAGAAAATGGAACATTGGAAGCACACTAAAGTAAGTGTAGATGAAATTGAATCTGTCCTGACAAATTTTATCCCTGAGACTTGGTCATTTCATAATACATATTTTAAAATTACACATCCGTCACTCGTTAATCATTCGCATTGTAACTATCACGGCGATTTCTTTATTAACCTTTATCATAGTGAAGTTGATTTTAAAGAGATTATATATTTGGTGGAAATAATTGAGCATATCAGAAATAAACGATTGGTTGGACAAGGACTTCCTCTATAATACTGTTAGCCGCCATTTCCGACTCCCTGCATTATAAATTCCATAGAGATTTATATTTGCTGTCAGGGTTTGGTGGCTGACAGTTTTTTTATGAAATAAACTGTATTATTTCACAGATTCACAGTTTGCCACCGAAGTATATTGAGAGGCGGGGAATTCCTGCTTGAATTTACCGAATGCTTTAGCTGCCTGCTCTGTCTTACCTAACCCGCAGAACACATGACCCAAACGCACAAGCGTGCGCTCTAACACCCCGGGAGGAACATTGGGTTTACTCGAGAGCATGGTAAGGATTTTTTCTGCTCTGTCCAATTGTCCGAGAACGGAGGCACACTCACCTTGCATAAATTGAACTTCATAGAGGAGCGGGTCATCATTCTTGAGTGTAGCTGCTAATTGGTTGAATTTTTCGGATGCCTCCACGTATTTTTGATTGTTGAAAAGTGCGGTGGCTTTTTCAAGTTCATCTGATGTTGTGGGGGGCTGTACATCAGTTTGCCCTGGAGGCAGTTTGGCAATCATGTTTCCTACGGCAATTGTATCTCCGAAACGACGTGATGGATTTGATTTTGAAGGTGTATTATCTGCCGGAACATCGGTAGTTTGCTTCTGAGGGAACACACTGCTGCGGACAGGGTGCTGCGCAAGCACATTCGATCCCGAAAAAATCATTATTCCCAGAAGAATATATATTGTTTTTTTCATAATGAATTTCTCCTTTGATAAAATTTGGAGACCTTCAAGGTTTTCGAAAACCTTGAAGGTCTTGATTTTCAATAAGTAACCTGTCATTCTGAGGGCTTCTTAGACCGAAGAATCTCAGTATAATTGACTCTCGAGGAATACATCTTCTTTTACGATAATACAAAAGAATTAAAATCTTGATAAGGGATTACTTAAATACTCTTAATCCTCCAGGGCAGTCTAAGCTGAGATTCTTCGGTCGGGGACTCCCTCTGAATGACCTGTATAATAAAAGATACTTTTCTGAGGAATTCTCTATACCGACCTAAAAAACATACCCATCCTCACCACGAAACATCCACCGAATCTTCACCACCGTCAATACCAATTACCGTACCGTTTATCCATCCGGCTTCCGGTTTTACCAAAAGCATCATTGCGTTCGCAACATCTTGCGGAGTTGTAAGACGGTGAAACGGATTACGGCTTAAAGCATTTTCAATTAAAATTGTATTTCCGGGGATTTTCCGCAAAGCAGGGGTATCAGTCACTCCTGCACGGATTGCATTTGCGGTAATTTCCCACGGAGCAAGCTCCAATGCCATTTGACGGATATAGGATTCCATCGCTGCTTTGGCAGCCGAAACCGCACCGTACATCGGCAGCACACGCTGGCTTCCCGCGCTTGTCAAACCAAATACACGTCCCCCGGAACCGAACACCCCGGCGGTAACTGTATCCTGCACCCAATAGACCAGACTGTTCGCCATAACATCCATTGTCATTTCAATTTGTTTTTGTGAGAGCATGGCGGCGGGTTTGGCAGCCACTACCGGCACGAGCGACCCGAACGCAAGCGAATGGAGCAGTACCTTTACCCAGGCGTTTTCATGTTTGGCACATTCTTCGGTTATCGCGGTCATTACTTCTTTGCGGCGGTCTGCATCTGCGGCGTTTACATTGAAGAAATGTGCTTCCACTCCCAGGGCAATAATTTCGGCTTTCATCTCTTCTACCTGTGCCATACCTGCTGCACGGTCGAGATGCACTCCGAAAATATGATACCCTTCTTTGGCAAGGGCAAGGGTACATGCCTTACCGAAACCGCTTGAAGCTCCAAGAATTAATGCGTACTTACGTTCTGATTCCATTACCGTTTTCTCCCGATATTAATAATATGTGGCTGATAGATTCTGCAAAATTAGGAAAGAAATGGTGAAGAACGGGCATGAAAAGTCGGAGAGGGTGTGAATAGGGGGTGATTTTTATTATTATGAATGATATGTTTATGCTTTTGGGATAGTTCATTTTACTATATTAATGTGTGTTGATATGTTCCAAATATTATGATTAATTAATAATATTTCACTTGAGATTTTTTATAGAAATCACCATTATATTCTAAAATGTTAAAGTATGTTGTATCTAAAAATTTTCTACTTAATATGTCAGCAAATATGAAATTATACTCAATATTTGTACAGAGTATGAACTTCCTAAATATAATGTTTGTTTTTACCTATAAGTGAAATATATTATTAAAATCATGATTACCGGAAACGATTTATTAGCCCTCGGCTATCGGCGCGGCAAGTGGTTCAAAGCCGCAATAGAAGAAATCAATGCATAAAATCCCGATAGGGATGCAATATCGGTAGAAAATGTAATCCAGTATGAGGAAATCCCATAGGGATGGCATATCGGTAAAAAAGTGGTACTTTGGTTTCTACCGATATGCCGTTCCTACGGAACTATTATAGGATTTTTGAATCTTGTTTAATAATTTCTTTCTTGAGTAACATCATTAATCATTCAAAACCCAAATGAAAAACAACCCCCTAAAAACATACACCTTAGAAGAGCTAACCGGCAAACACATCGGCAAGCTCGGAACTCCAAAACGAGATGCGTTTGAAAATAAACTACATCTCGATTTGCAAAATGAGGAATACAAACAAATGAATAAGGAACAAAATTTAACCCTAAACCCCCAATACACAAAATGAAACTCCTCATATTCGGCAACGACAGCATAAGAAAACCCACCCAAGAAAGTAAACTAAGTTGAGTGACAAGAATTTTCTCGTAAAAAATAGTTAAAAATCACTATTTTGCCGGAAAGGTGATTCCAAAACCATTTCATGGAACTGTCTTTCTATCTAATCAAAACCCATTATGTGCTTTTCAGCTACAGCAAGTTTCGGTGCGGGCGTTGTCCTTTCGGCGATTAGCTATGCTACGACTAAAAAAGCACAATCCCCCTCGCAGTTTGTGTTTGCAAGTATTCCTCTGATCTTCTGCATCCAGCAAATTTCCGAGGGATTTTTGTGGCTGGCACTCACTGACACTGCGTTCTTACCCTTAAAATATAGTACGATGTATGTATTTTTGATCTTTGCGCAAATAGTGTGGCCCACATGGATTCCCTTATCTATATTTATTCTTGAAAAGAACAGCAAGCGAAAAAAAATCCTCAAATTATTTGTGGGGATAGGCGCACTTGTATCGCTCTATCTTGGGTATTGCATGGTTACAAATACTGTGGATGCAAAAATAATAGGTTATCATGTTTCATACGAGCAGGATTACCCGCTTGCATTTCAATTCACGAGTGGTTTGCTGTATATTGTTGCTACCATTTTGCCGTCGCTTTTCTCAAGCATTAAAAAAATGAAAATATTAGGTGCAGCAATATTTATATCATATTTCATGACAAGAATGTTTTATGAAGATTATATTATTTCTGTGTGGTGTTTCTTTGCAACAGTTATAAGTTTGGTTGTACTTGCAATTATGTATGAAGTAAAAAAAATAAAAATAGAATCACCTTCCTTAATGAGAGATTTACAATATTTAGTGCATAATAAATAAGATATAATCTTGTAATTAAAGGTTGCAATTTAATATATTTTTCTGTCAAGTAAGAATTTCTGATTATCAAATAAACCGAATAGAAAATGCCTTCCCTCAAAATCCTCATAATTGGCAACGGTGGCACAGGCAAATCCACCCTTGCAAACAAACTGGGCAGCCGGCTCGGAATCCCCGTAACGCATCTTGACCTTCTCTCATGGAACGACGGCTTCAAACCCGTACCCGAAGAAAACTTCAAACTGGAACTAAATGAACGATTTGCTCATAAAAGAATGATCATCGAAGGGTGGGCGTTCCAATCCACCATGCACGACCGTCTATTATGGGCGGATGTGATCATCTATTTAAAATACCCGCTTGACTATTGCCTGAACTCCGTTTTCAACCGAAACAAGGAATTTAATAATAAATCATACTCTTACGACCCGTTTACAGGAGACCGCAAAGCACATAATGATTTATACAGAACGGCGGTGGAACGTGTGCATTACGATTATGAACCGATAGTGCAAAACTGGCTGTTGACCCCTGTGATTAAGGATAAACCTCTTTATATCTTTACGTCGATTGAGCAGTTAAATGAACAATATGATGCCCTTGAAATGATACTTAAACAAATGCTATACAAGTAATTTTATACTTTCAATCCCATGAAAATCAACGTCCTCTTTTTCGGAAATTTAGCCGAACTTGCCCAAAAAACTGAAATTGAAATTGAGGGTATTGTAAGTACTACGGAATTACTTGCATATATTGAGTTCCATTATCCACGCCTGATGAACTCAAAATTCGCAATAGCCGTCAATAAAAAAATCAGTGGACAGGAAGTAGAATTTCATGATGGTGATGTAGTTGCGTTTATCCCGCCGTTTTCGGGTGGGTAGATTGGTGAAATCTTAATACATAAGTAGTCATTCAGAGGGAGTCTTCGACCGAAGAATCTCAGTTTGAACAACTCTCGAGAATTAAATAATATACTGTGGAAGTCCTGAAAGTAAAAAGATAATATGGTGGTTAAGTATAAGGACATATTTGTTTTAATTTTATACGCCCTGTCATTCTGAACGACAGTGAAGAATCTCCGTATGCTGTTCAGACCTGTATGTGTAGTGCTTTGCGGAGATTCTTCAGTCTAAGAATCCCTCAGAATGACAGCAATCTTATTTTTCAATTAATTCTGTCCCAGTAATTAAATTGATTTAGTAACGTAAATATATAATACTCGAGGAACAGACTAAACTGAGATTCTTCGGTCGAGGACTCCCTCTGAATGACAATTCTTTTCATAGTACTTCTTCGATTCACTACTTAATCCTCAAACTTTAATTTTCTTTGTAAAGCCCCCTATGCTCACAGACAGTTTCGGACGCATACACGATTACCTTCGTATCTCCCTTACTGACCGATGCAATTTTCGGTGTCTGTACTGCCTGCCCGAACCTGAACATGACGATTCCACCGATTCGATGTTCAACATTTACTCAAACCAAACTACAACAGTTGCAGAAAAAATGACTGCCGATGAAATTGACCGTATTGCGGGAATTTTCATTGAGCAGGGTGTGCGCAAAATCCGTCTTACAGGCGGGGAGCCGCTTATCCGTAAGGATGCGCGGGATATAATTGAGCGTTTGGGTAAGTACAATGTGGAGCTTGCCATTACCAGCAACGGGATGTATGTTGATAAGTTTATTGATACGTTTAATAAGGTAGGATTAAAATCCGTAAACATTAGTTTGGACTCATTGAATGCTGAATCGTTCCATCGGCTTACGGGACGTGATGAGTTCAAAACCGTCTATAAGAATATCGAACTTCTGCTCAAATCCGGCTATCACGTAAAGGTGAACATGGTGGTGATGAACGGCTATAACGATGATGAAATTACCGATTTCATCGAGTGGACGAAAGACACTCCCGTGCATATTCGTTTCATAGAGTTCATGCCGTTCCCCGGCAATCACTGGCGACCAGAAAAGCTGATGACCTACAAGGATATTCTGGAAATTATTGCACAAAAATACCCGAATCTCGAAAAATTAGAAGATGCCAAGCACGACACCGCCAAAAAACATCGTGTAAAGGGTCACAAGGGCACATTTGCAGTGATAAGCACGATGAGCGAGCCGTTCTGCAGCGGCTGCAACCGACTGCGCCTGACAGCCGACGGCAAGATGCGGAATTGCCTGTTCGCGGGTAATGAAATGGATCTGCTCACCCCGTTCAGAAGCGGGGAGGATATTGTTCCGCTTATTCACGGGAACTTAGCGGGTAAGTATGCTATGCTTGGCGGCAATGTGGAGACGCAGTGGGAATTGCACCATACGGAGTCGCATGAGCGGACGATGATGGGGATTGGGGGGTGAGTAAAGACATAATAAGAGCCACCCCGTCCTTCGGACACCCCTCCATGAGAGGGGAATTTTAAGAAACCACTGATCAAGTATTAAAAGGTTTTGAGGGGAGTTTCCCCTCAAAACCAGAATCAAATTCCCCTCCTCTGG
>JACPWH010000283.1 GCA_016197185.1 Ignavibacteriota bacterium | reverse complement strand
GTTCCTTCCATTTCCTTTTCGGGAGTGAGCAGTATTCTATGGCGAAGAATATGAGGTGCAACATCCTTAATATCTTCAGGTGTTACGAAACCTCTCCCATTCATAGCTGCAAATGCTTTAGCTGAAGTCATTATTCCGATAGATGCTCGTGGGGAGGCTCCTAAGTATAATCCTTTATGAGACCTTGTTTTACCAACGATTTGAGCGATAAACGAGAGTAATTTATCCTCAATTCTAATTTCTCGAACTGCAGTTTGAAATTCGGCAATATCCCCACCCGAAAGAATAGGCTTAATGTCTTGAAGGTTGTTAACATTATTTCTGCCATGAAATTCAGATAGAATCAATATTTCTTCCTCGGCAGTAGGGTATTCCACTTCAATTTTGAATAAAAACCGGTCTAATTGAGCTTCGGGCAAACGGTACGTTCCTTCTTGATCGATAGGATTTTGTGTAGCAACAATCAGAAATGGCTTCTCCATGATATGTGTTGTTCCGTCAATAGTTACCTGGCGTTCTTCCATTACCTCGAAAAGTGCTGATTGAGTTTTGGCGGGAGCTCGGTTAATTTCGTCTATCAATATCAATTGTGAGAAAATAGGACCGCGTCTAAAATCAAATTCAACTGTCTTAGAGTTGAAAACGGATGTACCTAATACATCCGACGGCATGAGGTCGGGAGTAAATTGAATGCGCTGAAAACCGATGTCGATTGTTCGAGCTAATAGTTTTGCAGTTAATGTTTTTGCAATACCCGGAACGCCTTCGATAAGAACGTGACCATCCGAGAGAACTGCAGCAATAAGCAAATCAATCATTGAGTGCTGCCCAACGACGATTTTACGAATTTCTGTTCGTATTCCATCTACTGTAGATTGAAGCCGGCTCAAGTCAACACGGTTTTCAAGTGATAATTCCATAAGGTTCAATACTGAATATTAATGTTCATCCTGCCAATTTCGTAAAATTTCAATCTGTACAGTCCTGCTTAAAAATCGGCTTTCCGGCAATGAATGGGAGCTGATACCCGGGGGGAAACGAGTGGAGCCGACACCTTCGTTGCGTATGATTGTTGCTGATGGTTTGATTGATTTGATATATTCGGCAACAGCATTTGCACGTCCTGTTGCAAGCCGATTATTCAAATCCTGTTCACCCAAATTATCGGTATAGCCAACCACGCTGATAGTTGCTTCATTGTCCAAATCTTTTACAAATTTTTTGATTGCCGACTTTGCACTTCTATTGAGCTTATCTTTCAAAACCTCGAAGTGCATAAGCGAAAGTCTTTCTACAGCTTGGCGAATAGTATCTCTTATAACTGGAATGTCAATTGTCTGTTCATCAGAAAGACCTTCCGAATCAGTTAATGAAAAATTGACTTCAAGTGCACTTTGCTCGCCGTTTTGCATGGTGCGTGATTCTTCATCTGTAAAATTGTGAGATTGATTATGTGCTGCGCCGGAACCGGTTTCACCAAAGAATTTCTTGCGATTATATTCACCTGTGAATTTCCATGAAGTAATATGTTGCTTGGTACTTCCCGTTACATCTGTTTCAATTGTTGGAGGTGTTACTTCCATTATTTCTATATATCGAGTGCGGAGCATCGGCGCAAGAAGTTCATCATCGTCCGAATCAATTTCAACACGCCGGTTTTCTTCATAACCTTCATCATTTTGTGATGTAGTAGGAGATTCGGGAGTACATTTCCTTGATGACTGAATCACTTTGATACGTTTTTCTTCAATTGACCAAATAGTCGTTAAGTATTGCTTGATTCGATTTGCCCTTGATTCTGCAAGAGCGCAATCTGAATTTTCTGTCGAGGGGTCGGCAGTACCATGCAAGGTAATCTTAGTTCCTGAATACTGTGCCATCCGTGAACCGATAATATTCAGAATATCCTTATGCTGAATCAACGGGCTAGGCGTTAATTTTTCAAATGAAAATCCTTCGGGCGAAGTTACCTGATGATAACGGGAGGCAATTTCTGCTGAATTACCCTCGAAAAAGACAAACGGTAACATTGGGAAACCTTCAGTAACAAATTTACCTCGAACGGTAATTGTCTCAAGCGGTTTTTTTTCACCGGAAGCATAAACACCAGTCATTGTAAGCTTGGCAACCGGAGGTTTTGGCTTTGGGGGCGGTTCTGCGCCGATAATTGCTGTATCTGTACGGGATGTAATTTCAGTTGTAATTTTTAGATCTTCAGTTTCTTGAATATCAGTTTTGGAAATGGATATTCCTAGTGAAAAACGATTGCCGACAATTGCTGGGTTCTTGACTGTAATTGTATCAAAATGCTGTATTTTATGGAACTCTTCAGGTTTGATCACACTCATTCCAAAACGCACCGATACACCCAATGCAACAATAGTTTGCTTCCATTCGGATGAGGAAATAAGTGACCCCAAAGGCAAAGTACCCGAAAGTTCGGGGACGAGAATTGTCTTTTTTGAAAGAGGAATATCGTAACCGATACCTGCACTTATACCAATTTGAGATGACGTTGCGTTTGCAATTGCCTGTTCAGGAAAAAAAAGTGTATCGCGGCGATTATTGCCAAAAGTTACATTCGATGGGGAAAGAATCTCTGATGACGAACTCCACTCAGGTGACATTAATAATCCAAATGTCCCGCCACCGAAAAAATGGAAATTGCCACTATAGAAGTTTAAAAATAAGTCTGTGTTGAGTGCTGACAGGTTTGCATTCAAGGAATGCGAACGCACAAGAGGGACGACTTCGCCGTTTTCATTTTTGGTAAAAGCATGTGAATCTGATGCAGTCAATTTTGCAGTTGCAGGTGTGAAATTTGATCGAAGAAGTAAGCCGATTCCTGATGAAATCCGCCAATCCAACGACGCACCAAACATAACGCCGCCACCGGTACCTGATTTATATACTGGACAGGCAGGATCGTTCAAACATTGAAGTGTTCCGTCAGTGGAATGGAATGCCGCTCCATAACCTCCGCCTATGCCCAGCCATAATGGAATCCTTGTTTGGGAAAATCCGCTAAGTGGTATGAAGATAAAAAAAATAACAAGAAAAGTGATTTGCCGGAATTGTATCATTAGCTGCCGAAATTAGTATCTGAAATGAGAAATTAAACTGCTTTTTGGGTAGATTCAGATGAAGGAATTACAACCCTGACAGTATTTTTCAACCACAAATTATGCAATCCTTAATTTCCCACAAAGTAACTATCAATTTCAGGTGTGTTTTTCTGATAATTTCCTTTAGATTGCAGTTAATGGGTTTGTTGAATAAAATCCGTATTTTGCAGGAAACAGTGCGGCAAATTGCGTAATACTTCAAATTGTTATTATGAGTATAGGCTCTGAAGTAATTATATGTGAAAATATGTAATTTGGTATGAAATCCAATAGTATGAAAATTTGGCAAGAATCAGACACTTCGACTATGAAAGACATGAACTGATCGTTGTTTTAAGTTATAATAAGGTATGTCACACAAGGCGGAGTCGAAGTATTCAAACATTGCCAATTTATCAATAAGATTTATTCTTGCAAAAGCTAAAATATTAACATATTAACAATACTTAGATTCAAACATTTATACACATTTAGTTATATTCTTTTAAAAATGTCCCTATCCACACGTCAGCATAATGCAATAGCCTTACTCGTTTTTTGCGCCTTACTCGTGTTTTTTCGTTTGAACTCCGCTCCATTACAACCGATGGAAACGCTTCTTGCATTCAAAGCAGATTTGATTCTACAGTTTAATGGTTTTTTCGACCTTGCTCCATATTTTTCAGGGTATGGGAATGCACAGTTTGCAATGCCGCCAATGGGGATATGGTTTGCAGCTTTATCGATGAAATTCTTAGGAAATTTGCCGTTACATTTGCGACTTCCTTCTGTATTCTGTTCAGCAGCCTCGCTTGTGCTTCTATATCAAATAGCCCGCCGTATAACAGGAAACCAACTTGCACTTGTTGCTCCCGTTCTCCTTGCTTCCACTCTTGCATGGAATATGCTCGCACGTCAGGCAGGAGGAGATATTTCTGCAGTGATGTTTACTCTGCTGTCATTATGGACTTTGATATTTCTCGGTGAATTGAAGACTCAATCAGGAAAACTGAAAACAGTTTCAAGTTTTGTAGGATTTGTAATATTATATATAGTAAGTATTGCGGGGAGTTTGCTTTCAGGATTATATGCTGGTGCAATTGCAATAGTGATGTTTGGAGTGATGATTCCATATTTAGGAAAAAAAAATAGTATTGGCGCATTTCTAGGATTACTCTCAGGTATAACCATTGCAGGATTGTGGTATAATCATGTCTATCTAAGTATAAGCGGACTCTTAGCAAAGGGGATATCCATTGATGGAATAGTCAAAACGTTTCTTTCAGGACTTTTGGCTCAACCTTTTATAATTTTTGCAGTAATTGCTCCGATTCTTATGGTTATTGTAAATCGTAAAAGCAACTCCAAAGCCAAGTATCGTTCTATAGAGTATGCACTTGTATTGTGGTTTGTGCTTGCAATCCTAACAGGAGGATTGACCTATTCCGAGTTCTTCCCAGAATCGTCTTCGATTGTATTGCTTGCTCCATCCGCAATTTTACTTGGAATTCGTGGGTATGAGCTTGCAGGAGCATCTTCACAGAATGTTCGATTGATGTGGGTAATGATAATTTGCCTGGGGGTAACACTTGCTTGTTCATTAAGCGAAGGAGCTCAAAATATACTTACCGGAATATTTCATGCGAGCGGAAATCTTTTCGGTTCACTAATGCCACTTCTAATAATTTTGGTCGTGATGGGTATAGGATTTATTCTTCCAAAAAACAGATTGTATCAAATGACTGCACGCCTAACCCTTTGGATTGGAATTGTTGTCCCAGTTCTGTTGATTCTGCGAATAGTAGTTCTGAATATATCCAAACCAAGCAGTTTGAATGAGTTAAAGACCGAAGCATCAGATTTCTATCAAGGAATTACTAAGGACAAAAAGCAAGTTTTATTATACGAAGAATGTAAAATTTGGCGGGAACACTAAAAATTTCGTAGATTGCAGTCAAAAATTATACCATTTCTTTAAAACGGTGAATTCGGGGGAGTTCTATGTTTTTAATTGACTCGATTTTAGTTGATGAGTCGCTGGCAAAAGTGCAGTTTTGCTGCGACCTGAATAAATGCAAAGGAGCATGTTGTACTTTGCCAGGTGGCGATGGAGCACCGCTACTCAACGAGGAGGTTGAGTATGTGGAACGTTCCATCGAAGCGGCATCGTTGTATTTATCCCGGCGTTCTAAGGATGAAATTGCAAAACATGGTGCGGTTTCAGGCTCTTATGGAGATTACTCCACCACGTGTATTGATAATCGAGATTGTGTGTTTGTGTTCTACGAAGAAGGTATAGCCAAATGTGCAATAGAAAAAGCGTATTTCGACGGATTATTGGAATTTCGCAAACCAATTTCCTGCCATCTCTTTCCAATCCGTGTAGGAAATTTTGGAGGAGACTATATTTCTTACCAACCGTTTTCCTCATGCAGCCCTGCAGTCGATAAAGGAAAAAAAGAGAATATTTTTGCAGTTGAAATGCTCCGTGAACCACTAACCAGACTTTATGGTGCTGAATGGTACGAGGCACTTTGTGCTCATATTGCTACAGTCAATCCTGAGTTTACCGGGGGAAAAGAATGAAACTGTCTCTTTCCCTCCAAACGTCGATGCTGCAAACTCTTACTCCGCAGCAAATTCAATATCTTAAATTACTTCAACTCCCGGTTCTTCAACTTGAGCAACACATCAGACAGGAAATTGAAGAAAATCCGATGCTCGAAGAACTGGAAGATTCGCCCGAAGTATCAATCGAAAGTGATGATTATGAAGAAGATATTCCTTCGATAGACAGAGCAGTAATGGAGAGGGAAAATTTTTACGATGAATCCGGAGGAAATGGAGATTCCGAAGGCTATGATGATTATTCAGCCACCTCAACGGACAGTTTCGATGAAAATCATCATGACCCGTTTGAATTTTATGAGTTGGCTTGGAACGAATCAGCTCCGAGCGATACACCTCGAAATGAAGATTACGACGATAGTGATTATTTCCAACCCAAAGATGTTCCGTCTTTTATTGATGAGCTACTTACACAACTTCGTTTTTTGGATTTAACAAAAGAAGAATTGATTGTTGGTGAATATCTGATCGGGAATATTGATGCGGACGGTTATCTGCGCCGTGAACTTGTTGAGATTGTTCAGGAAGTAAATGATGTAATTGGCGAATACAATCTGAAAACGCGTAAGGCACTGATGCAAAAAGAACGGGCAGCATTAGTATCTGCACTTGACCAGGCAACGGCTACACTTCAGGCAGAACATGATAATCCTGCACGAAATTATGCTTTAGATGATCAGGATGCTCTGGTAAAAGCCAAACCGAAAGAATTACCTCATGCAGTTTATTATGATTTTATTACTTACGAACAAGCTGAAAAAATCCTGAAAGAAGTACAGAAACTTGACCCTCCGGGTATAGGTTCACGTACCGTTAAGGAATGTTTGATTGCACAGCTGAAAGCGGTAATGAATCCGAGTGCCGTTCAAAAGCTTGCCCTTAAAGTACTTGAAAATAACTATGAAGCGTTTGCGATGAAACACTATCCTGTGATTACAAAATCACTTGGAATCAGTGATGAAGAATTAAAAGAAGTTATAGATGTTATCCGTCGTTTAAATCCTAAACCGGGCGGCGGCTCGGCAGCAGCAGTTACAAATTCCGTGATTCCTGATTTTATGGTGGATTACGACGAAGAGAAAGATGACATTATCATTAATATCAATGATAGTAGGATACCGGCTCTCGGCGTAAACGTGATGTATGAGAAGTTAAAAAAAGAAGCCAGATATAAAAAATTCAATAAAGAGACAAGTCAGTGGTTACGCAAAAAATATGATGATGCAAAGTTCCTTTTACAGGCAATTAAACAACGTAAAGTAACAATGCTCAAGGTTATGACCGGGATTGCAGGACTCCAAAAAGAATTTTTCATGCATGGTGAAAATGCAATCAAACCATTAATTTATAAGGATGTAGCCGAAGATACCGGATTGGATGTTTCTACGATTTGTAGAATTGTGAACGGAAAGTTTGTACAGACAGGCTACGGAACATTTGAACTGCGGTATTTCTTTAGCGAGTCTCTTCCTTCGGACGACGGGGAAGAAGTTTCTACACGTATTGTAAAGCAAAGAATACGCGAGATGGTGGATAAAGAACCAAAAGGTAAACCATACAGTGACGAGAAATTAACAAAAGAACTTAAAAAAGCAGGATTGAACGTGGCACGGAGAACAGTAGCCAAATACCGCGAACAAATGCGAATCCCTGTCGCTCGATTGCGGAAAGAATTGTAAGAAGGAAAAGATTTGGATACTATTAAATCTGATGTAAAACAGCATATCATCAATAGTTTCCAATAGTTTGTTAACCCCAGTCAAAAATTATGCAATTATATAAAGTAGCACGTCATTCAGAAGGAGTCTTCGACTGAAGAATCTCATTTTAAGTTGCTCTTAAGGGCTAATCTTGTATATTATCCATAGAGTTCAATAATGTCTGAATACTATGTTTACATACTGTCGAAT
The DNA here is from genome assembly GCA_016197185.1 of Ignavibacteriota bacterium. Taxonomy (GTDB): domain Bacteria; phylum Bacteroidota; class Ignavibacteria; order Kapaibacteriales; family UBA961; genus JADJXV01. The sequence continues at coordinate 2,065 of JACPWH010000283.1, read as the reverse complement.
AAGTCTCACACATTATATATTGGAGTAACTAATAATCTTATGCGAAGAGTATATGAACATAAGAAAAAAATTAATTAAAGGGTTTACAAGTAATTACAATGTGACTGAACTTGTTTACTTCGAGCAAATTCCGGATATTCGTTCAGCTATTGAACGAGAAAAGAAATTAAAAGGTTGGAGCAGGGAAAAGAAAATTAATTTGATTCGGTCTATTAATCCAAAATGGGAAGATATTAGTGTGGGGTGATATGATGAAGGGGCATTTCTGTAGTATTTACTTATACTTCCTTTCTGAATCAAATTAATTAAGTAGCTGAATTTATAAATTAATATTTACCTGAAAATCTGATGATGAACACAACGTGAATAATACATAATTTAATCCTCGAGAGTCGACTAAACTGAGATTCTTCGGTCGGGGACTCCCTATGAATGACGTAATTATTATTTCTTGCTCCTTGTTGTTTGTATCTGATACTTTAATCTATTGCTACTTCTACTGAGTTGTTTTATCTTTCAACTTAACTGCCATTATGAAAACTTTTACCGAAGTACTTGCACGAGCAGATAAATCTGTGCGTAATCTTTTGGTAACTATGCCGCCCAAAGCAGTTGTTTCGATGTACTCTTCAGGTAGAAAGAATATACTCAAAAAGATAGGTAAGGAAGACCCATCCATTACCTATAACCCGCCGGATGAATTAGCACGTACTCTTTGGGGAATTCGATTCCGTTCACCGATTTTTAATGCAGCCGGTATGTTCAAAAACGGGGAAGGGTACTCTCTTGTTGCCAGACAGGGAGCCGGAGCATATCTTGCCGGAACAACCACAGGCTCTCCTCGAAAAGGAAATAAAAAAGACAGTATTACTCAGCCTTTTACACCATACCCACGCTCTAAAGCAGCATCCAATTGGCTTGGTTTGCCTAATGACGGGCATAGAGTTGTAGCGGAACGGCTTACTGATAGAGTACGAATTAACGGATGCCCGATAGGTGTAAGCGTAAGTGCATCTCCGGGAGAAGAAGAGCATATTGCCTTGATTGAATTGACGATTGGGCTGCAACTGTATGAAAACGCAGGAGTAGATTTTATTGAGTTGAACGAAAGCTGTCCGAATGTACCAAGTCATAAATTCGATCATACCGCATTGAAACTTGATGAAGCACTTATAAGGCGATGCGAACATATCGCTCATTTTTTTCTCCAAAAACGTAAACGACAACTTCCGGTCATTGTCAAATTCTCGAATGACACAAATTCAGCTATGATACCCTTGCTTATGGATTTGCTTCTTACTCTCGGGTTCGACGGTGTGAATTTTGGGAATACATCCACAAGTTATAAACAATACGAACCTCAAATCCATCCATCCGAAAAGAAATTGTATGAATATTTTACAACAAATTTTGGTGGCGGTCTGAGCGGCAAACCGCTTTTAAGTTCTTCACTGTCATTATGTACCTCGGTAATGGATTATTTGCACGAAAATCCACCAAAGCATGAATTTCATGTAGTAAGAACAGGTGGGATCGAAAATCCTGCGGATGTCATTGCATCAGAACAAGTTGGGATTTCTCTTAATCAATGGTACACAGGATATTTTGAGAATTATTCACATTTCGGTAACAAAATTTACCAAAAATTCTATGAGGGGTTGAGCGTTAACAAGTAAGTAATTTGAATTATTATTTACTTATGGGGAATATTTGTGATAAAATCATTGAAGGAGCATCACCGTTGGAATGAAACGCTTTTTATGGGTATTATAAGCATTCTATGCTTTTGTTTTTCGATATTCAGGTTTATTTATACAAAGGAAGGATTATTACTTTTCTTAAATTGGAATTTATTTCTTGCATTTGTACCGTGGGCTTTAAGTACAATTGCTATTATTAAACCCAAACTTCAAACCTCAAAATACAGTATTTTGATTCTGCTTTCGATATGGCTTTTATTCTTTCCGAATTCTCCATATATCCTCACTGATTTGTTCCATCTTCGTGTACGCCCATCAATTCCAATATGGTTCGATTTAATTTTAATTCTATTCTTTGCATGGAC
>JACPWH010000107.1 GCA_016197185.1 Ignavibacteriota bacterium | reverse complement strand
AAGGTGAAGTGCAAACTGAAGTTTTCCCGATAGTTGCTGGTAAACCTGTTCCGATTTCCGAGTTGAGCGGTTTAGTAACTGCTAAAAAAATAACAGCAAAGAAAGCCGAAGAACTTCGTGAAAAGTATGATAGTTTACATGATGAATTATATCAACTTGCCCGGCTCGGAGTGAAGTTGATGATGGAGTTTCGTACTCAACTGGCTGCTTTCGACAGAAATGCGACATCACTAATTTCTAAAAGTGTGTTTGATCATATTCGCAACGATTTTCCTGATAGAAAGGTGACAGAGTATTTGAGAGAAGTTGAAAAGGATGTTTTGGATAATTTAGAAATATTTGAAGGAACTCTCGGCAGATTACCGAATGAATCTGGTGCAGAAAAAAATGAGAGTGAAAAAAAGGATAAATTCACTAATTACACGGTAAATGTAATAATGGATAATTCCGAAACAAAGGTAGCACCGATTATTGTGGAAACAATGCCTACCTTTGTAAATCTTTTTGGTGCAATCGAGAAAAAGTACGATCCGAGCGGTTCATGGAAAACAGACTTTACAAAAATAAAATCTGGTGCTTTGCTGAGAGCCGATCAAGGATATTTGATAGTGAATGCACTTGATGTTTTGCGCGAAGAAGGTGCATGGCAAGTACTCAAAAAGGTTCTGCTCTATGGAAAATTGGAGATTCAATCTCAAGATTCTTTCTTTACTATTTCACAAACATTGCTTAAACCGGAAGCAATAGAGTTAAATGTAAAAGTGATAATGATTGGCGACGAAGACCTCTATAGAGCACTTTATTTTACAGAAGAGGATTTTAAAAAAATATTCAAGGTTAATGCAGCTTTCGATTATGAATCTACCCGTACTCCTGAGATGATACAGTATTATGCTCATTTCATTCACAAAATCTGCTATGGAGAAAATTTGTTACATGCCGATAAATCAGGTGTTGCAGCAATTGTTGAATGGGCTGTGGAGCATACGGAAACTCAAAATAAAATTACATTACAATTCAGTGAAGTGGCAGATGTTATCCGTGAATCATCATATCATGCCCACCTCAAAAAATCTAAATTCATCTCAAAAAAAGATGTTACGAATGCTCTGAACGCACGCCGCAGGCGGAATGAAATGCTTGATGAAAAGATCAAAGAACAGATCATTCAAGAGACATTAATGATTGATACGACAGGCGAAAGAATCGGACAAATTAATGGACTGACTGTGTATAGTACCGGATTGATTTCATTCGGTAAACCTGCACGTATTACAGCAACTGTTGGTGTAGGTGAGGAAAGTATTGTTAATATTGAGCGTGAAGTGGAGTTAAGCGGAAGTACTCACGATAAAGGGGTGATGATACTCACTGGATTTATGACAGAGAGATTTGCGCAACGAAGACCCCTCACGCTCTCATGTGCCATTGCTTTTGAGCAAAGTTACGGAGGAATTGACGGGGATTCGGCAACTGCTGCTGAAATAATATCAATTTTATCCGCACTTTCGAGAATACCTGTAAAACAATCGCTTGCAATTACCGGGTCGGTTAATCAAAAGGGTGACATTCAACCGATAGGCGGTGTGAATGAAAAAATTAAAGGTTACTTCGAAATATGTTCTATTCGCGGTTTGACAGGTGAACAAGGAGTTGTGATTCCGATACAGAACGTTCAAGATTTGATGCTCTCTGAAGATATTATAGAACAAGTTAAAATAGGGATGTTTCACATATATCCAGTTTCCTCAATTGAACAAGCTGCTGAACGTATGCTTGGATTGCCCGCCGGAGATATGAACCCTGATTTCTCTTATCCTGACGGAACAGTGTTTGGCTTGGTAGATAAATGTCTGGAAAAACTTCACGAAGTAAGCTCGGAAGATGAAAAGGATCATCATTCAGCAAAGCATATTCAAAAGAGAAAATCAAAATCAAAGACATAAAACCTAAAATCTACGGTATTGTTAAGTAAGTGCGGGGACATAATTACTCGTCATAATTTGGCAAGTATTCGACACTTCGACTGCGTTCAGTGTGACGTAACTTATTTGTGATGCATAGCTTAGTCGAAGCATTTGGTTACTTGCCAAGTTCCAAACAAATAATTTTCTGAATGTAATAATTCGGTTGTTTTAGTCCCATCACTTACTGCTTATTTGCAGAACTATTATTTCCTAAGGTAATACAATGAAACATATTCTACTTTCCTTTTCAATCTGTTGTCTGCTTTTCTCATCTCCTGTCATTGCTCAAAATTATTTGAGAATGATGGACGACCCTAATGTCAATTTCTATGATGTTGTGAAGGAAGCCGACGCATACTTTGCAAATCGTGATAAAGGGAAGGGAACAGGCTATGCACCATACCAACGATGGAAATACTTAAATGAAAATCATTATTATCCATCAGGAATTCGTAACAATGTTTCACCATACTTTGTTCAAGAAGCTTACTCTGCATTTGTAAACAGCTCAAATAATTCATTAATGCTCAAATCTGCTTTTGAAAACGGTTGGGTTGATTTGGGACCTTATCGTGTTGAAAATATATCAGGACATTATGCACCGGGTTTAGGCAGAATAGAATGTTTTTATGTAAATCCGAATGATACTCTACGAATCTATCTCGGCTCAAGAAGCGGTGGATTCTGGAGAACAACAGACGGAGGCAAGACATGGGCGGGTACAACGGATTTTCTGTTTGCAAGCGGAGTAAATTCAATAACAGTTTCACCTACTAATCCAGATTCAATATTGATTAATGTAAGGAATGCAGGTAATGGAGTTACCCAAGGGATTTACCGTTCAATTGACGGTGGGCTTACTTGGCGGAATACAAAATTTAGCCCGAGTAATCTCAATAAAGGAGGATTAGGCAGTAATTTTAGCATTAATAGGATTACTTATAGCCCTCATACAGGTAATATGATATTCATATCTGCAAGTGACGGTCTCTATCGCTCAACAGATAATCTGAACACATGGTCAAAAGTTACTAATGGAAGTATCTCAGAGATCGAGTTTCATCCTACCAACCCGAATATTGTGTACATATACGACTATTATTACTGGGGGGGTAATAAAAATGCAGTGCTTCGTTCCTCCAATCAGGGGCAGTCATTTACACCTTCAAGTACAATTGTAGGGAATAATGATAATACAAGTGTAAATCTATCAGTCAGTAAATCTTGTCCCGATTGTTTGTTCTTCGGTTCAAGCAATGGGATTTGGAAATCGACAGACAATGGGTTCAGTTTCGTATATCTTAATAATCCCAAGACCGGTAACGGTGCATTTGCCGTAAATGACATAAATCCTAATAATATGATTACGGGTGGTATTGATGTAGTAGTCAGTACCGACGGCGGTCTTTCGTTCAATCAGAAATCGTGGTGGGCATTGAGTGAAGAACATCCATTCAACGGGAAGAATTATGTACATGCGGATCTTAGGGTGGCAAGAAGTATAAACGGTGTTTTTTACTTAGGGACAGACGGATATTTAAGCAAAAGTACTGATGGGGGAAATACTTGGGTTAGATTGAGTGAAGGGGTAGGTGTCCGTGAAAATTATGTTGTAGGAGCAAGCCAATCGAATACTTATAGGAATATTTGTGGTTCTCAGGATAACGGTCAAAGTTTATTAACAGAAAAAGGATGGATGGAAATATACGGTGCAGACGGTATGGAGGGGATCATTCATCCGCTTAATGCAGATTGGATGATTGGAAGTTGGCAAAACGGTGGCAGAAGACGAAGTAAAAACGGCGCAATATCAGGTGAAATTGTTACTCCACCTTATCAGAAAAATGCAACGTGGGTCGCTCCTTTATTGTATGATCCTAATAACCACATGCATGTATTCTCATTTTCCGATTCTGTCTATAAAAGTGAAAACTTTGGAACTACATGGAAAAACATAGGACCAACTACTATCGGATCTCTCAGCAAAGCTCTGATTGCTGAAAACAACTCCGAAAATATGCTTCTTGCTTCAGGGGCTAAATTGGTTAAATCCAATGACGGCGGACAATCATACATTTCAGTAAAGGGATTGCCTAATTATGGTATTTCTGATATTGCTTTCGATCCTAAAGATGATAATACTATAATTGTTACCTATAACAGGTATGAGAAGGACAGTGCCAAAGTATTTATTTCCCGTGATTTTGGATATACTTGGGAAAACATAACGTATAATCTTCATAATATGCCTATTAATTCTGTAGTGATTGATCATACAGAACAGGCAAATATCTATCTTGGAGCTGAAATTGGTGTGTATGTAAAGCCAATGTCAGGAACAGCTTGGACACTCTACACCCAAAATTTGCCAAATACTTCAATCAACGATTTGAAAATACAGTATGGCACGAATGCACTCCGTGCTGCAACATGGGGTAGGGGATTATGGGAATATTCATTGGTCGGTAGGAATGACTATCCGTCGATTCCTATGGTAACAATTTCTTCACTCCCAACTGATAATCAACCGGTAGAAGGGGCACCCGGTGCAGTTACTGCAACTGTTAAGTATAATGGTAAATTATCAAAAGTATTTGTTAAATGGTCTCAAGACACTCCACTTTTTACTAATACAATAATAATGAATAATATAAAAGACAGTACGTATGTTTCGGCATCTCCATTACCGGATTTACCTGCAGGCACTAAAATTTACTTTAAAGTCTATGCTGTGGGTTCGAAGAAAGATACCACTGAGACGTATAAATTTATGTACACAGTGAATACTTTCAGATACTGCGATGCAGTAGGAGCTGATAATACAACTGCCGATTTCATAAATTATTTTTCACTTGCAGGTGTTACGAACAGTTCGGCAAATGAAAAATACGGTGACTTTACATCAAAAACTATTGATCTTACAACGGACTCATCTTATATACTTCAAATAGGGATGAACTTCCATTGGGAACCTGATACTGTAGCTGCATGGATTGATTATAACCATAATGCAATTTTTGATGCGAATGAGCAGATTGTTATGTCTGAATTGGACTCATTACATAGGGCAATAGGGAAATTCAGAGTTCCTGCGAAAGTTGCAAAAGATACAACCAGACTAAGAATTCGAAGTCAATATTGGAATGAAACACCTGAGCCTTGTGGAAATAGAACAGGTGAGGTGGAAGACTATACTGTTATCTTCAAGGATTTACCACTTAAACTTTCATATTCATTTGATCAAACAGTGTTTTGTAAACCTTCGTTTGTAAAATTTAGATATACGGGAAGTGAAGTTGATTCACTCAAATGGGAGTTGAAAAATGGTACATTTAAATTTGCCTCATATAATAATAATGATTCTGTATTTCTAAGTAGAAAAGGGACTTACTCATTAAATCTATTTGCTTATAAGGATGGTACTGAATACCCGATGACATCGGATAAAATAATTACTGTTACAATTATTGATACCTCAATAACTCAATCGGTTAACAGATTGACTGCCAATGCTGACAGTGCTACGTATCAATGGCTTCAATGTTCGGATAATTATAAAGCAATTGAAGGCGAAACCTCCAAAACAATTTTACCTCAGTCGGATGGGTTGTATGCTGTTGAAATAACCCAAAACGGATGCATAGATACATCCCTTTGTTATAACGTGAAGATAGTAGGAGTTGATGAATCAACCATTGCCGGACAAACAGTACCGTTATTTCCAAATCCTACAACAGGGATTGTTGAAATTGAACTGCAATCAATCCAAAAAGAAATTAATGTTTCTGTAATTGATATTCACGGGAAAAAAGTGATGAATACAGTATTCAACAATCAAAGTAAATCAAAAATGAATATTAGCAATCTATCGAACGGTATCTATTATTTTATAATAAAAACCGATCACGATATACTGTATAGTAAAATTATTAAGAATGATGGAATTGATAGGTAACAGGGTTTTAAACGAGAATACTATAGAAAATCTTAATAGTTTGGTAAAAGCTGGAAAATGACAAAGCATTGTTAGATAATTCTTAATTAATAAAAAAAAGCCGCTCAAAATTAGAAGCGGCTTTTAATTAATAAATGAGGAAAATTCTAATGAATAATCACAATTGGAATGTCTTCAGATGAACCTAGACCTCTTAGAGAAAGGTGGTAGATTCCAGAAGTGAATAATGAGCTGTTTAATGTAAAATATTGCTCTTCATTACTTGCGTCGCCCCTATAGAGTGTCGCAACATCTTGCCCTAAAACATTGACTAATACAACTGAAACTGGAACAGGTGTATCTGAATCTATAGAATAGGAAATAATACTTTCGTCAGTTGTCGGGTTGGGCTGACAACTGATAGCCATTTGAGGAAGCCCAGACAGATTTCTTTTTGGATTTCCGAAAGATTTCTTACCCCAACCACCTTGACATGGGAAGCTCAATGGTTTAGAGCAAATAACTTCATCGTTTTGATTTAAGAACTCTATCTCGTACGGAATATTCACATTACCACTTGAAAATGCAAATACACAAATAGGAATATCAAATGAAGCAAAATTGATTATTCCATTCGATTCATAAAGAATTACATTAGTAGGACTAAACATTGCTTTTATTCTTATTTTTTTATATGCAAAACATTCAGGATCAAGTAGAGAAATATGTACATTATAACAACATTGGGTAATACTATTGTTAGTTTCTGTACTTATTAAACTGTTTGTTACAGATATAAGTTCACAACAACTTGTACATGTAATAGGAGCTATAAAAGAGCATGAAGGATTAATATTTTGAGACCACTCATCCTGACCGTCTCCTACAATAAGTACATCGCTCCATACTTTGACTGTTAGTGGGGGAATTGGTCCCAAAAAGGGAGCTATGCATATTTTTGGAAATTTGTATCCGTAAGTGCCAATAGGAATATTTACTTGATTAAGATTCCCTTTCTCATATAAGCCAATATCCGGAATTACACCAAGTGGATAATCTAATCTCAAGCCGTACCTATGACATTTAGGATTAAGTGAAAATAAAGTTGGAGTAAAGCAGCATTCTCCATTTATTCCCCGTAACTGATCAGCTATAAGTTCGAATTTATAGTCTCGCTGGCAATCGCAATGACCGCAGCGCAACGTGACAGATTTATAACATATTGCACCATTCAAGGCACCAGTCTCTAAGTTAACATGGTCTGAAAAGCTAATATTAATCACCTTTTCAAATACTGAATTATCAATGCAAATTGAGCCAATTATAGTAGTTCCCTCCTTGGTAATTTCACCGTCGTTTCTTAGCATATAAATTCCATTTCCTAATGAACGCAAACAAATATCATTATTAGGTGAAACACCCGGTGGTAATTTAATGTATTTAGCTCCGTAGAAAGCACATTCAGAGTTACCATAAGGGGTGTTATTTTTTAGAATAAGCCTAAAACAACATTTACCATAATTAGGGTCATTAGGATCTGAGGTCATCTCATTTTCTGGTAAAGGATCAGATATTAATTTGATATCATTGCAAGTACCACATGGAGATACCGGACCTATTTCTTTTAGTTCTACAGCATCAATTAAATAGTAAGTGGTTGCCATTTCATTGAAAGCAGGGTGATTAGTACCTTGATTTGCATCTAAGTAAAAGAATGTATCATTTGGATAGGTTACTGCAGTTATATCTTCGGTCAATTGATTAATATTTTGAAAATTTCCAATTGTAATATACTTTTCCTTTCCCTCAGCGATAAATTCTCCTGAAATTTCTTGCCAACCTACTCTATTTAATAACTTATAAGATTCTACTTGAGGATAGCCGACTGCCGAGTAATAAAAATCAGGGTAAGTATCGTAGTTTATTGCTGTTTCTGTAAATAACGCTCCAAATTTCATTAATGTCCAAAATGTTAGAGTATTCGCTGGATGACCTGCATCTGGTTCAGGAAAAGAAGTAGGTAAGCTAATCTGTAACTTAAATTTATATTTCGTAAGTGGCTTCAACTTTCCATCATTATAAGTAATATCAATTTTTTGTTGTATATACTCTGCATAATGTATTTCAGGATCAACTAGAAATGTTCCTGTTTTACTTTGTACAAACATTCCTACATACCCTCTATCTTCATTTCCTGTATTACTTGAATATGGGGCAAGAGTATTGTAATAGTCATCAATGCCATAAGAATAATCTAGATTTTGGTATGTATTTTCAGATGATTTATTACCATTTCCTCTATAATTCGCAAAATTATTTCTAAGCCCTACAATGGGATGATCATCATTTGCGCAATAATGGAAAAAATCTGGTGTAGAAGTACGGATACTATTTAATGAATTATAACCAGGATTACTCCAATAAATGCATTTTGAATCTGGTTCATTGAAATTAATCATTTGATCAACTGGGGCAGAGAGACTATATAAAATTGGACATGCTCGAATTGAATCGAATGCCCCATTTCGTATAATATTTAAACTTTGCGCTCCAGAAAACGAAGTCGTGATTACGACAAAAACTACAATCCAGATAAGTGGATTACAATACCAAAAGGTGTTTCTCATAGCAGTGTTCCTTAAAAAAAATAAATATAATACTGCAACTTGCAGCTTTAATACATTAGTAATTAAGATTAATGTTAATGAAGAAATATTTTCTATAGTGTCTGATTATGGTATGGTAAGAGTGAAATGTTCTTATGTAAAGACTTATGATAAATATCTTATCATTGTTTTTTTTATAGAGTGTATGTTTAAGAAGAGTAGGTAAAAATAAAATATTAGTTGAGCTTTTGCTTCTACAATATAAAATTAAATTAATGATAACAACACAACTTTTTCTAAAATTTCATAATAACTGCTTTTTAGCTTTAAGCTATTGCTCGTACAACTACAATCGTCCGATCATCATGCTGTTCTAAATCCCCTTGGAACTGAATCACTGCATGGCAAATTGCCGCCTCGGTTTCAGAGGCACTTATGAATTTTTTTGAATTGACAAGGGTGAGGAGATTTTCTTCCCCGAATTGATCTTCACTGCTGTTATGTGCTTCGGTCACACCGTCAGTGTAGAAAATCAGAGTGTTGTTTTCTACAAAGGGAACAGTGATTTCTTCTAATTTTGATGCAAACAAATCCCCCTTTACCAACCCTAAAGCAAGTCCTCCTGTATGAAGGTACTCAAAGTGTCCGTTAAGGCATAAGAGTGGTAAAGTCTGTCCAGCACGGCAGATGGTAACTGTTTTCGCTTCTGTATCAAAGAGAGCAAGAATTAACGATATAAATGATTTACGGTCAAGTGTAGAGTAAAGATGCCGATTGACATGTGTAAGAATTTCCTTCGGTGAAGTATAAAGATGAGCTGCAAGGTGCATCATACCTTGTATTTTCGACATATACAGTGCAGCAGACATACCTTTACCGGATACATCAGCTACCACTACTAAAAGTTTAGAATCTGAAACCGGAATATAGTCATAATAATCCCCACCTACTATAAGTGCAGGTTCATTAGATGCACAAAGATCTAAACCTTGAATACTCGGATTACATTTAGGTAAAAGTTGTTTCTGAATTGCTCGAGCAAGTGCAAATTCTTCTTGAATCTTTACTTTATCGAGTTCGCTCAAATGCAAACGTGCATTTTCGATAGCAACTGCTGCCTGTGATGCAACGGTTAAAAGTAAATCAATATCTTCTTGAGAAAATGGCTTTCCATTAAGTTTCTTCCCAACGTTGATAGTCCCGATAAGTTTATCTTTCAACATCATTGGTACGGTAAGTGCAATCCCGAATTGATTAATCCGCTCGTATTCCGTACTATTCAAGCGTGTTTGAAACGATGTATTTGCATCTGCAAAGTAAAGTGGTGCTTTTCTTTCAAGCATAAGCTTATAGAGACTTCCTTCATCATTATCCGGTGTGTAATAATCAGGTGGAATAATCTTCTCCATGGCAAAATTGTCGAACATTGCTGCTACTACTGTTTCAACGTGCATTGTAGTAGTGATACGCTGCATGGTAGTTTGCAATATCTCACGGATATTTATTTTAGACGGTAGTTCCCTACTGAATTCGAGAAGGGCTTTTTGGTAATTGAGGCGTTCCTGATAGAACATTTTGTCGATTGCATCTTGCGCTCGGCGTTTCATAGGGTCTAAGGCAAATGCGATTGCAAGTAATGCAATCACATTCAAAAGCCTACTTTCGGATAATCCGAAAGAACTTTCCAAAACGCTTCCTACTCCGATTACCGTCAGCAGATAAATTCCTGCCATACCCGCTGTCAATCCCCCGTAAACAAGACTTCGTCTGACAATCGCATCAATATCCATCAACCCGTATTTGAAGATACTAAACCCGAAGGATACCGGCAGCCCTATAAACAAAAAGGTTGGTGTAAGGAGAATAAGGCATGTAGTGACACTTATCAGTGTTATAGAAAGGATTTTCCGATGATTGGGTGCAGTATCAATCGGGAACTTAGTAAAAAATAAAATAAAGACAGGCGGAGCAAGAAGCCTTGCAGCAAAGAATGTAAGCCAGCAAATCAAGCTCATGAATCCCTTAAAAGTCCAAATGATATTCATTGCTTTTGCAGGGTTGTTTAAGTAAAGTGATATGACATTCAGTTCAAGTACGAATGGGTTCTGAACTGCGAAATATATCATAGTGATGAGACCGAATACCCAAAACCTAAATTGCAACTCACCGTTAGGTTTTGTCATTCCCACTGTATAGCCAACAACAAGGAAACCGAATCCAAGTAAAAAAAGAGAAAAATATGCAAAATCGAATACTTTTATAATTCTAATTTTTACATCAAATTGGATGTTGTCTCTCAAAATGGTGTATGTTACAATTTCATTTAAATGGGCACTGTTAAGCAGTACAATCGCATCATTTCTATGTGAAAATGGCTTGCTGTTAAATCGAACGAGGTAATCACCGTCTTTAATGTGCGCTTGGTCTGCCACACCACCTTTTACAACCCTGCTGATCAGATACATTTTCTTGTCAGGTTGGTATTCCCATAAACACTCATCATTGCTTTGCGCTTGCAACACCATGATATTGATAAACATGTACACAGACGGGACAAGTGCAGCAATCGTAACAATTGTAATAAAGATACGAAGTAATTTAGGCGAAATGGAATTGATTGTGAATTTCATTGTTTGTGATTACGGCAAAAGCGATGCAGTTTCTTTCGAGTTACTTGGAATTGTTGTAAATTTACGAAGGTTTTTGCAATTTTTCCTCAGATTGTGAATAATTTTACGGTAATATTTTAGGAGAAAATAATGGGAATTTCAATACCTAAACTGTCGATTCCATATTGGAAGTTTGTTTTAATTGTTATAACAGGTGCATTGATACAATGTGCCGGAATTACAAACCTTGTAATGCCTGCTAAAAACGATGCAAATTTAGGGGCGCAAATGGATACTCAAATAAGAGCCAATCCAAAAGAATATCCTATTCTGAATGATGTCGGTTCACGTCAGTATTTGCAGAATATGGTGAATAAAATTTTGCAATCTCCTGAGATAAAATATAAGGGTACATTCCCTTATAAGGTGGAAATCATAAAGGATGACAAGACCATTAATGCGTTTTGTACCCCTGGCGGTTATATATATGTTTACACAGGATTAATAAAAATGTTAGAAAATGATGCAAGTCTTGCCGGAGTAATCGGGCATGAAATTGCTCATGCAGAACGTCGCCACAGTGCGCAACGGATGGTGCAAGCGTATGGAGCACAGACTGTACTTGAAATTGCTTTAGGACAAAATCCAAACCAAACAGTAGAGCTTGCAGCAAATATGTTTACAGGGCTTGCATTGCTCAAAAATAGCAGGGGGGACGAAAGTGAAGCAGATGAGTATTCATTCAAATACCTTCAATCTACAAGCTGGTACCCGGGTGCTATTTCTTTTTTCTTTGATAAGGTGAAAGGGCAGGGAGGAAATGCTATTGAAGGTTTATTGTCCACCCACCCTCAACCTCAAGACCGATTGGATGCAGTCAATAAACGTGTAAAGGATGCAAAAATTCCTCCACCTACAGAGAGTAGCTTGTCTTCACGTACTTATGCAGATTTTAAAAAACGATTACCGTAACCTTGTAGTAAATATTAAGAAAATTTAATCTAATTAATTGATAAATATGACGATTTCGGGAAAACTTACATCGATCCAGCAAAAAAACCAATCCCGTTTATGTATTGGTTTGGACACTGAACTTACCAAACTTCCTTATATACTCAAGAGTAAGCCCGAGAGTATTTTCGAGTTTAATAAAGCAATTATTGAAGCTACCGTTAACCAAGTTTGCGCTTATAAAATAAATTTTGCTTTTTATGAGCAGTACGGTGCAGAGGGTATGGTTGCATTACGTAAGTCTTTAGAATGTATTCCTGAAAATATTATTACTATAGCTGATGCAAAGCGTGGGGACATCGGTAATACATCAAGAGCGTATGCAGCTTCAGTTTTTGAGGAAATGAATTTTGATGCAATTACCGTAAGCCCATATATGGGTAGGGATTCAATCGAACCATTCTTGGAATATGACAACAAGATAGTTTTTATACTTGCTCTCACTTCCAATCCGGGATCTGCTGACTTCCAGCGATTGATTTCAAACGGTAAGCCTATTTACCGTCATGTTGTTGAAACTGCTCATACATGGAAATGCAACGCTGCACTCGGTTTTGTAGTAGGAGCTACACATCCAAATGAAGTTCAGGAGATTAGAACATATAGCTCAAATAGCATTTTTCTTATCCCGGGTATAGGTACTCAAGGCGGTGATGCCTCTGCAACTATGAAAGCTAACGGGGATGCACCCGCAATCGTAAACGTATCACGTGCAATTCTGTACGCCTCAAGCGGTGTTGATTTTGAGAGTAAAGCCTGTGAACAAGCGCAGCGTTATCAAAAGGAGATAGGAATGTGAATAGTGCTTTGGCTCATACTATTAGCGAAACAGCTCTTCAACGCGGAGTACACGCTCTGCTTAGCGAGCCGTCACGCACATGGAAAACGCAAAGCGGTAAACAGCTCCAAACTCTCTCTCCCGGGCGATTAAATGTGCACGAAGGTGCTGACTTTATAGATGTAGCTATACTTCTTGACGGTGAAGTAATAATTGGCAACGCTGAATTCCACCGAAAAGCATCCGACTGGATTTCACACCGTCATTACGATAATCGTGATTATGATAATTTGCTGCTTCATTTGGTTTTTGTTCATGATGTATCAGGATCATTTGCGCGAGAAACTCTTGTTCTGCCGACTGATGAAGTACTTGAAGTTCTAAAAACGCAAATAAGTGTACAAGATATTTCACATGATAGGGAAGTGATGGAGGATTTGCAGGATTATTCACTTCTTAGATTATTGCGTAAATCCTCAGAAATGCAAATTGAAGTTAATAAGAGAGGATTATCATCTGCATTTATCGGTTCTATCAGAGATTTCCTCCATAATTTCAAACAGAAACGCCGTCGTCCTGTCTATTCAGACGAAAGACTTCACTATTTATCCGAAAATATTGGTTCATCGGCATTAGTAGTATATTTCGATCAAGTAATTTCAAATAGCTCAACTGTGAACTTTGCTCTTACGATGAAGCAATTGCTTTCAAAAAAATTGGTAAACGAAGGCGCAGCTTTGAGGCGTGAAATAGTATTGAATTGTTTTCTTCCTGCCATAATATCAGCAGCTGATGCTACGTTGAGAATTGAAATATTTGCTTGGTTTTGGTCCGTAAATGCCCTCGGTAAATATGGTGTTTTGAAAAGGCGATTTCCAAATGTGCCACAGAGTTTTCTGTGGCAACAACAAGGTTTGTTGGAGTTTATCCGAACTAACGGTCTAAAAGGGATGATGTGTTCGGAAGCAATCAAAGGCTATGGATTTGCTGAAACTTTGCATTTCTATAGAACAGCCAGTCAGCCTCTTAGCCGAGAAGTGAGTATCGTATTGGAACAATCAGAAGGAATTGAAAGCGGGGAATTTGATGAAATGGATTGAAAATCTATTCCGCAAATTCGGTTTTTTTCTTTTTCGTATTGTCTTAAGAAACAAACAAGTCACATTACCAATAGACCCGTCGAAAATTAAAAAAATCCTTATTCTGCGATATGATGTTTTAGGAGATATGATAGTTACATCTCCACTGTTTACTTTAATAAATGAGAAAATTCCTAATGTTGAAATTCATGTTGTTGGCTCAAAACGTAATGTAGATTTAATAAAAAACGACAAAAGAATTAGCAAGATTTATTGTTATGAAGGTACATTGCGTTCGATTATTCAACTTCGGAAAGAAGCACGAAAACATCACTATGATTGTGTGTTTGCATTGGTTTTTCATAAATCTACGCAAGTAGGGGGTTGGGCAAATTGGCTTGGTGGGAGAGAATCGATAAAAATTGGGCGGACTAATCAAGCCAGAGCGCATTTTTATGAGGCTTTTTTTAATGTACAGATTCCTTCCATAAACTCCAAACTTTCAATGAGTGAGATTTTGGTTCAATTTGGTTGTATTTGTTTTGGATGGGAATTTAGATCGGATATGGTTAAGTTGTCAATTCCGTTAGAATCAAAAAATGAGCAGTTTGCTAATGACTATTATTCTCAATTTGCGAATAGTAAAACTATTCTTATTAACATTTCAGCAGGTAAAACTAACAGGGAAATGTCGGAAAATACAATCAATGAACTAATATTTTTACTCACAAAGCAATATCCTTATGTTAGTAAGCTGATCCGAGAGCGCACCGCCCTCAAACGAGTGGCCTCCCGGGCTAACGGCACCCGGTTCGGCAGACCCCGTAAAGTCGACGATGCCGACCACATCGCCACCGCCAAGCGGATGAAGGCCGACGGGCATACTGGCAAGGACATCGCGAAGTATCTCGGGGTGAGCCGAGCGACCTTGTATCGGTACCTCACCGACGCGGGAACCTGAGCGGACCAGTTCCGCGCGCGACCGCAAGTCGCACTGCCAAATCGGGGCCACCGTCTTGAGCGGTAAGGAGCGTTGGTCAACCGTGGGGACGTGCCCACAACGTCTGTTCCTTCGCGACCTGCTGGCAGGCCTTGACGGCCGATGAAGTGGACACGCGAACCGGTGAAGGATGTGCGGTCGTCGTCGGCGAGGAGGCCCACATCCGGTCCGGCAGGCCAGACGGGCCCCGCTACGACCCGGACTATCCCCGCGCGGACATCGATAAGTACGAGAATCTGATGTTGTTGTGTCCAACGCATCACACGCTGATTGATGCGCACAACGGCGACGCCCACCCGGTCGAGATCTTGGTCAAGATGAAACGCCGGCACGAGGAACACCAGGGACGCAAAGACCGCATCACCTCGACCATCCGGCTCTACATCGGCAACCAGTACGAAATTGACGACCGAGTGCTCTTTGAGCAGGTCGACCTGCACGGCCCCAGTGTTGACGCGATGTTCGTCGACGTTCCGTTTGCCTGCTCCCCGGACACCGCCATCGCCGAGGTCATCGAACGAATCGCCGCTGACCATCCCGGCGACCCGGAGGCACTGGCGGCCGCCCGGGAGGAGGTTGTGGCCGGCGCCGCTCAGGCGCTGCTGCATCCAGACTGGCGCGGCAACGCGCTGCTGGTGGGTGGGCCTGGCCAAGGAAAATCCACGCTGCTGCAATACATCTGCCAGTTCCATCGATCTCGTATGTTGGGCAAGCACT
>JACPWH010000106.1 GCA_016197185.1 Ignavibacteriota bacterium | reverse complement strand
GTATTTTTTAGAAAATTTTAGCTTCAAAGCTACAAAAATTGAGTTATGCAAGCATAAACATAAGCATAAACGTCACAGTCCCAAACAACCAAAAGGAGTTCGTTTTAAATACTGGTTGGGAATATCACAAATAGTAGGCGGATGCATTTTAATGCCGTTTAACCCAGCCGCTGGAAGTGCGTTAATTTTGTCTGGCACTGCTACTACGGGAGATGCTGTTTCTGACGCTTTAAATAATAAAGAAAACTGGGAAAAAGATCTAAATGACAGGCAAAGAATAGGACCCGATAAGACATTTAATCGTCAGTCTTCGTTTAAGACATGCCCGTTTACCTTAAGAATATGAGAATCCTAATTTTGAGTATAGTTTGCCTAACAATAAGATGTTGAATAACTTTATGCCGTTCAGGAAAGAAAGTAAAAAAGCCTTGAACTTTAGCAAATCCTTCTGTAACAGCGGGTAGCTTCGTTTTACAAACCCGCACTAAGATAATAGTAAAAACTGCTTCTTCATGAGTTTGTTTATCCATAAGAATCATCACTTTAGGAAGGTGGGGAGTCTTTTGGACCTCTCCTGTTAACACCAGGATATTTTTCCAAATTTCCTCTTCATTGCGAGTCATGAAAATCTGAGGTGCTAGTTGCTCTACGCAAAGCTCAATTTCCCTTCTAAGCAAGCTTTTTAATTTTTTGATCTCTTCAGAGGTAAAAGAAAAACTGCTTTTTTATCTACTTCGAAGTATAGAGTTTTGATGTTGCTTTTATGAGCCAGAAATCCATATACAGATCCTTTGACAAGCTGAGCCTCAGAGATAAATGTTCTAATCCTTAAAAGGATGTGCTCTTCATCTAAAGCTTCGTACTTACTTTTCAAATGGACATGTGCTAATACCCCTAGGACAGGTTTAGATCCAAAGGCAAATTGAAGAGAAAAGGGCATAAGACGCACATCATAGCAGCCTTCAAATGGAAAAAGAGCTACTTTCTGAGCAAGAGTTTTTCTTACAAGGGCAATGGAATAAGAGCGCTTCGCTCAATGCTCAGGACGACGCTGTTCAATGAAGTTCTCGTCTAAATTCACACCAATTCGATCTAGCTCTTTAACAGCGGAAACATCTACAAGATAAGAGAGCTTACGATGGAGTTTTTCCAAGGTCTCTCTAGCAATGCCAAGCTTTACCTGAGGGGAAAATAATTCTTGCACCATCAGTTTATTATCTTGATTTTTTGTGAATAATTGTAGGGAGGGCCAAGATTTTTACACAAGAGCCTTAGCTTTGGCTTTATTGCGTAATTCTTTTAATCCAATATTGTTTTAAAAATTCTCCCTATTACTTTATCCCCTAAATGACTACCTATGCAAGTTTCGGCATTCCCAACCTTGTCACTCTATTCATCGCAATCGATTTAGCGTATAGCTTTACTTTTTGCTAGCTGATTTCTCTTGAATAAAATTCTCTTCCAAACGCCTTTGATAATCTTAAAGAGCTTCATTATGCGTTTCCACCCACAATTTCTTATCCAGATGATTGGGCCATCTTCTTCGTTTAGGAGGAGCTATCAACATACCTCTTCAGTTATATATGGCTTAATGGCATTGACTTTGGTTATAAGCTCTATCCCCGGTAACCTCTTATGGTTCTTTTAGGCCCCTTCTTGGCCATTATGGAAAAAAATTTTGTTATGTGTGAGAAAAAGCTGAGAGTGTATTATGTAATAAAAAATCTATAAAGAGGGAGTAAAAACAGATGAGTTTAACTGAATTATTAGGCAGTAAGTAATGCTTCTTTCAAAGGCCATTAAGAAAATGCTATAGAACGTTTTCTTTTAAAGAGCTTGCTCATAAAAGATCGTCAAAGAAGGGTAGCTAGCAAAGAAGAGGTTCTATTATTAGGGAAGGTGGCTTGAAAAAAGACTTTTGCAAAAAAGGTTCATTTCAGTTTTTAAAACATTTCTCCTTAGCTTAGTTAAGTTTAAAACATTCAAACCTTGAACTAACAAAGCTTTATCAAAGTTCTTTAAAAACGTACCCCAACTGCTTATGCTGATTTGCAAAGTTTTGCGAGGAGGGAGTTGTGTCCGCAACATTTAGTTTTGACAAGTGTCATGTTGAGGTTGAATTTATGGATGGACTATCTACTGAACAGGTTATAACAAGTATATGTCAATTATCCAATCCTCAAGTGATTATTTGGTATATAGGCTGTTATGGATTGAAAAAAGCGGGTGTGCAATTTTACAAAGATTTTTTAATATCTCCAGTTCTTAGACAAAGTGTAAAAGCGACATTTTGGCTAGTTGACCTCACAGCTTGGGGAGCGTTTAAAAATCTTCAATGTTCAATTCGTAACTTTAATAGCTGTTGTAACGAAATAGAAAGATTCTTAGACAAGCAAATAAAATGTATTAAGTCAGCTAAAATTTTTAAAAAAATTCAAGAAATATCTGAAAAAGACTTAGTAGATTATTTTAGAAGGGCGTTGCATAGGAGGTTTATCTCTAAAGCAAGTAAGCATTTTCCAAATAAAAACATCTGCATCAAAGAAATCTTTTCTGATAACTGCCCAATTCTGTCTGATTGGTATAATCACGATGCGAATAAATCCTATTCTATTCTTCAATATCTTGAGGGATGTTTACTTGTAGATGAGATCTTTATGGAACAAGCTGCTAATAGGGAAGTGACTGATATTCAAATCGTTTTTGCTCTTCCAAATGATGAAATTAAATATTACAGGGACAAAAAAAACTCATTTCAGAAAGATATTAGATTTTTGATTTCAAAAAGACATGAGATCCTAAATATAAAAAATATCCGTTTGCAAGTTAAATTCCTTGCTTTTAAGTATGGTTTTCAGCCACATGAACGTCCCTACAATGCTTCAGGAAAGGTATTAAAAAATGATCAACTATCTTACGAAGATGTTGTAGGCTATGCGAGAAATAAAGAAGAAATTTTACGGGGAGAATTTATTTATGCACCCAACCTTTGATAATTGCTCTGTAAAACCATATATTTCTTTCCGATTCATATCTAATTGCCTGCAAGTAGAGATAGAAACCGATCGGCTTTTTATTCGTTCTTACAAACCTAATGATTTTGAAAATTGTATTTCCTTATATGGTAACGAGGCGATTACAAAATATTTTGATTATGGGAAAGTACGAAATGAGCTTGAAATAAAAAATTTAATTATCGAAAAAGGATACAGATATTTTTCTAAAGGAAAACCCTTTGGTTTGTTTTCGATTTTTCAAAAGAAAAGCATGGCTTTTATAGGGCAAATTGATTTTTTACCTTCAGAGGAACTTGGGGCTGCAGAGATTGGTTTCATTTTACATGAACAATATCATAATCAAGGGTTTTGTAGTGAGGCTGTTAAAGTTATTATTTTCGATTATGTGGAAATGCTAAATAATAGAGGGTTTGAATGTGATGAGCTACCTATCAGTAAAGTAATAGCAACTGTTCATCCGAAGAACCAGCCCTCTAAAAAGGTGCTTCAGAACGTTGGAATGACCCTTGATAAGATTCAGGAGCGATTTGGCCAGCCACGTTTGTGGTATTCAATCCCAACTAGCTAATCATTAGGAAACTGAGCAATGGATCAAGATGACTAGTAAGAAAATCAAGCATCACTGGCAAGCTCAAAGTTATCATCATCATTCGTCTGTGCAAAATGATGCAGCGACCCAGCTTTTACAATATGTTCAATTAAAAGGTCATGAACAAATCTTAGATGTTGGATGTGGGGATGGTAAAATAACAGCAGCAATTGCTAAGTGTGTACCTACTGGTCGTGTTGTCGGCATAGATGTTTCTCCAGAAATGACTAGTTTTGCGCGCAAGTCTTTTCCCAAAAAGCATTACCCTAATTTAACATTTCTACGCCAGGATGCTCAACATTTCAATTATTGCGCAGAGCTGGATATTGTGTTCTCTTCTTTTGCTTTGCAATGGGTGCCAGATCCCGTACTTTTTTTTAGATGTGCCGCTAAAAGTTTAAAACCTTCAGGGCGCATAGCAGCTACTATACCTCTTGGTATTTCTTCAGAATTAGAAAAGGCCATTAGTGTAGTGGTTTCTATTCCAAAGTGGTTTGTTTATTTTAAGACATTTTCTCCAAAATGGTATTTCATCACCGACAATAAATATAAGCAATTGCTTATTGAGCATCAATTTATGCCGCTTCAATTTAACATCGTTCCTCAAACAGCAGTTTTTTCTTCAAGAAAGCACTTTGAAGACTATGTTATTCAGTGGTTTTCATATTTGCATCCTTTACCTCAAAATTTAAAGCAAGTTTTCTTCAAACAAGTCATTGATAAATATTTAGAGATAAATCCTGCTCTTAGAGAAGGGAAGGTAGGTTTTAAGTTTTTAAGATTAGATTTTATAGCCAACAAAATTATTCTTTAATTTTAAAATAAGAAACCAACGATATAATGGCACATGTTAAAATAAACCAACAAAATGCGCCTTGATTATTAGTGTAGTGAGTTAATAATATTGCAATAGCTGGAGTAAAGCCGCCTATAAAACCATCTGCTAAATTGAATGTAAGCCCTACACCTGTAAAGCGAACTGGTGCAGGGAAAAGGCGTAAAAGGAGAAAGGGAACAAGCGCGGTGATACAGGTAATCGGTATTATATACACATAAGCTATCACAAATGTCACAACAACTTCTTTTTTGTTTATATAATAATATAGAGGCATTAGTAGGACAATTATTAGTAATGTGCTCCAAACCATCATTGATTTAACTGAGAACCTATCACCTATAGCCCCAAAAACAGGAAGTAAAACTGTCGTTAAAACTAAAATAGACAGAGAAATGAGCGCATTACCATGAGCACTTAAACCAAGCATTTCATTAAAATAACTTGGAAGATATGCAGCAATCAAATAAAAAGTCGCTGCATTTATAATTCCATATGCCGTGCCGATTGTAATTTTTTTCTTATTATTATTTATTACTTCTATGAATGTTTCAGTATCGATTTCATGCCGGGCTTCTAATTCTTTAAATATAGGAGTTTCGTCTAGTGTTTTCCTCAAGATAAACCCAAATAATCCTATTGCAGCTCCTGACCAGAACGAAATTCTCCATCCCCAGGATAATAAAAATTCTTCTGACATAAATTGATCTAAAATTAGAGCTTCAAAAACACCTATAATTGCACCGATTTGGTTACCAAATGCTCCCCAACTAGTCATAAATTTCCTGTTTTCGGGAGCGGCATTCTCATATAAGAAGCAGAAGCTTCCTGGAGATTCTCCTGATTCAGGAAGCGACTGTATTAATCGCAATAAGATCAGACAGAAAGGAGCCCATTTCCCCCATTCAGCATGTGTGGGCAGACATCCCATTAAAAAAGTGGGTATGGTTATAATTAGTATTGACCACACAAATGCACTTTTCCTACCTAGTAAATCACCCCAGCGGCCAAAAAGAAAACCTCCCAGAGGACGAATTAAAAAGCCTATCCCAAAAACGATAAAGGCAAACAACAAATTTGATTCAGGGTTACGAGAATTGAAAAAAACCTTTGCGAGAACGGGGGTTAAGTAAATATATGAATAAGCTTGGTACCATTCTAAAGTATTCCCAAAAGTAACAGCTGATATTACATGGAGCTGTCTTTTCTTTAGTTTAATGTTGAACATGTATTAAGCCTTGAGAAAATGCAGAATGTAATCTTATGCATTGCAGCCTTTGTAGTATTTTGGAAATAAGGAAAATTAAGAGAAATTTAGTCCATTTTATTTTTTTTGTAAGAGCTCTCATTTGCTTTTTTTCTCCAGTTTTAAGCGATATTAATTAGAAAGATGACCTCTCCCTCTTCTCCATAACATGGCCAACCAAATTTTTAAACTCAAATAGCGAAATGTTTACAAAAAATAGAGAATAGAAAATCCTCTGCTAAATTAAAGCCTAGGGTTATGAACTGTTAGACATGTTTTAAGAGGGTGTTCCTCAATCAATTTTTAAATCTCCCTAACAGAATCTTTGACATAGCAAGATAAAGGTAAGTTTCGCTTGTTTTTGGCAAAAATTCATAATCTTTGCTTAACCGCCGATTCCGATTCATCCAAGCATAAGTCCTCTCTACAACCCATCTTCTCGGCAACACACCAAATGATCTCTCTATTTGGATCCACTCCGCTTTCCACTGCTCATTGTAAATACGCCTTCTTCCTGGAGGTCCTTTAACGATTTCTAAATCTATTCCATCCCAGAGAGATACTTGCCAGATCTTGCCCTTGATAGGCGGTATCTCCCCAAATTTTTTTATTGTTCTTTCTTTGCTTTCTCTTAAAAGCTCTATCAGCCCTTCTTTGTCGCTGATGTTCCCAGCGCTAACTTTAGCCTGTAATAGGAGCCCCTGGGTATCAACGAGGACATGCCTTTTCCTTCCTTTAATCTTTTTGGCTCCATCATATCCTCGGCTAGACCCCCCTTTTCGGTTGTCCTCACGGACTGGCTATCAATAAGCGCTCCTGTTGGCTTTTGCTCTTTTCCTACCGCAATCCTCCACTTCTTCATCAGTTTGGCATTAATCTTTTCCCATATCCCTTGATTTTCCCCATCTCGGAAATGGTTATAGACTGTATGCCAATTAGGAAAATCATGGGGCAGCAGGCGCCAAGCACAGCCAGACCGAAGAATATAGAAGATTGCATTAACGATTTCTCTTTTACTAAGGGTATAAGGCCGGCCTCCTCTACGAGGCCGTTTCTTAAAGAAAGATCGAATCAATCTCCATTCATTATCTGAAAGATCTGTTGGATAGCTTTTACGCATATCTAACCTCCTTACTTTCAAATAAAATTATCTTCTTTTGTTCTTTTTTATTTTAACTTAAAAATTTATTTGAAGAACACCCTCTAAGCCTTTGTACCATATCTGTTGTTTGCACATGCAGCAAAAAGAAAGTTAACTCCCTTGCAGGTATAATAGTAGAATATTCCATCAATGGCCGAGATAGAATAAATTTTCTCTGAAGGGAGTTTGGGTCCATATATGTGCTACAGATTGAGCTTCCTTTAAAGAACAAAAGGTTTTATTAGGGAGAATTTCTGTTTCTTGCGTAATTCAGTTACAAGAAAAAATTGTTAAGCTCTATAATGTAAAAACAAAACCTTACCAGGAGGTAAATATGTCTAGGATTTCTTCTTATACTAATCAGGTAGACAGCCATTACTGGATGAAAGCAAACCAACAATTAATTCAAAAACATCCTGCTTGGCATGAAGATGCCGATGCTTGGCACGCTGAAGCTCTTTTGGACGGGAAAGACCCTTTTACCTATTTACTGCGGAAGGGGGATAAGGAATACGCTTATTTTATCACTTTTGTAAAAGAAGATCGCAATATCAAGCATCAGTCTTTTACCCTGGAGCATGACCGCGGAGGGTGGTACTACAAGAATGGAACTGCATATGGGCCTGCAGAAATTATAGGTAAGACACTAGAAGAGTTAATTCCGCAAATGCTGCATTGCGAGCCTAAAAAATGCATTCCCTTGAGTCAGTTTCAAACATAAAAATCACAGAAGAAGTTTCAAGCTGTATTTCAAACAGAGACCTTGAGACTTTATGTGCATTTTCTCTTT
>JACPWH010000105.1 GCA_016197185.1 Ignavibacteriota bacterium | reverse complement strand
TAGCAAACGATGCAACACCTACAGTCCGCAAAGCAGCCCAGCTGCAGGCATGCCACCCGATACACATGGATGGCACTGCTGTGCTGCGCTTATTGCTTGTATAGCTTTGTTCTTTTCGATTGCCGTACAGCGGTGGCAGCGGCGCAATAATATATACCGTCGAATTTATAACCGGTTTTTTCGAGGAGGATTCTTTGCATTTCGCTGTGAATTTCATTCAGAGCATTTTCGCTCATCAATCCCTTCCCTACTCCCTGCTGATTCGTAATAATTACTGTAAGATACCCATACAGTGCAACCTTGCTGAATATATCAAAAAAGTCTTCATTAAAAACAAACTCATCAGGACTTTGGATGTATCCGCCGATTTTACGTTTGTTGACAATCCCATCCCTATCGAAAAAAAATGATTTCATACTTACTTATGATGTTCATAGACATTTTCAAGTACCGATTCCTTGCCATTGCTACTTATCGGCTGCGGAACAATCTCGTCAATAATTGTGTCGAATGCCTCGTAAATCGCTTCCCATGAATGATGCTTTTCAATTTGCAAACGGGCATTTTTGGCAATTGTTTCCCGTAATCCTTGATTTTTGAGAAGGCTAATCACATTTTCAGCAAGCTCACCGATATTCTTACCTATCAAGTAATCTCTTCCCGCTACTACGGGTATCCCCTGTGCACCAGTCGGAGTAGTCACAACCGGACAGCCGGATGCCATTGCCTCCAATAACTTGTTTTGGATCCCTGATGCACCTGAGTGCGGATGGATAAACACTGCGGCTTTCTGATAATATTCCTGTAAACGGGGAACAGTACCTACAATCTGAATGTGACCCTTGAGCGGATAATTTTCTGCAAGTTGAATTATTGTTTTTGTCGGGTTCGCTCCAACAATCTGGAAAACCGTATCAGGCATTGATACATGAACTTTTGGAGCAATATCTTTAATGATTGACTTCACCATCATTTCATTTGCCCATACATTCAATTTCCCTGCAAATAGAACAGTTTGCCGTCCTTCATGAGAGAGGTTTGCCGGGTACTCGGATAAATCCACACCATTGGTAAGCAAACGGTAATCTGCATACGCATTTTGGCGTTGCATTGCGGTAATATCTTCACGGGTTACAAGTGTAGTTCTATCGAAATCATTCACAATCCACGGTTCGTATTTCCGTAATTTTCGGACTTCCCACCATCTGACCAATTTTTGTTTAAAGGAAGAACTGACTTCGAATGATCGCTGTTGGTACATTGTGCGGCAATCCTCCGCAACAAGAATTTTTGGGAAATTTTTATGACGGATATATTCGGCTGAACGCATGAAGAAAGAAATACCGAGGTCGAATTCATTTTCCGTACAAAGTTTCTCTACAACCTCTGCGAATGCATCACTATAATAGAACGCAATCTCGAGAGGCATATCAGTAAAAAGAGTCCGCAGACAACCGAGAGCAGCTTTATAAGGATAAAGGGGCATCGCAACAAGTCGCACACCTAAATCTTCAATGCTTTTTATTTGTTCTTGTGTTGGGTTCTCGCCGTGATTAAATGTAACGAATGTTACATCATGGTTGGTACTTAGATGTTTGAGCAGGTGGTAACATTTTACATGGTCGCCACCAATTAACGGAAAGGGAAAACGCGGAGAAAGGAAAAGAATCTTCAGACGGGATTGATTCATGAAGTTTACTCTCTATAAAGAAACAAATATTACTTGCTTGGCTTATATGTCCCCAAAGCGAGAGTAAATATTGACCATGAAGTTCCTCAATTGTGGATAATACAACAGTATCATTTCCTTTTTTGCAAAATTACATAATCATTGACGATTCATGCAAGTTTTTTTTTAATTTTTATGAAAATTCTTGAAATTGGTGATGGTGTTTACTTTGATTAAGATTTGGAAGCCAAGAAATTTAGTATTTTTTTATAGCTAACTTATAGATAGAACAAAATATAGCGTCATTCTGAAGAAGTCTTCGACTGAAGAATCTCAGTTTAGGTCGCTATTGAGAATTGTGTATTTTCTCCGTCAAGTGATGGAAATATTTTTATGATGATACTGTCTAACATTGTGAAAATCAGCGACAAACTTTGTAGGTAAAAAGCCCACCAAATGTTCGTCAGAGTTTATTATTAATCCTTGAGTTCCGATTAAACTGAGATTCTTCGGTCGAAGACTCCCTCTGAATGACAATCGTAATTATATTATTTACAAATTAATTACGTTGTTCTTTTAAACAACTTCTTAACATCAAGACGTACACTTGTATTCTACCTATATCCTCGCAAACTCAACAGCCGATTCGAACTCCTCCGCCAAACGGTCTTGTAAGTGATTCCCCAAGTATTCTTTCATTTCTATACTTGTCAATTGTTCGATAAGTGTAGTAGGGATATACAAGGACGAAGTGCTTTCGGATTCATTAGCCCATTTTTTGAAACCAAGCTCTTCTGCAAACAGCTCAGATAGCGCAACCAATGCAGTAAGAGGCTGTTCGATTTCCTGATGGAGATAAAACACCTTTTCTTGTGCAGATGTCGATGTTTTATTGGTGTGTGCCGATGCGTGTGCAAGCTGTTCTTTGTCTGAAAGATCAATCGAATGATGATAATACAAAGATTCAATCAATTGCGGGGGAAGTTGCCATTTTTCAGCAAACCATGCTCCGATATCCGTATGATTGCATTGAAGAATCGTTAATTCCGCTTCAACGAACGATACCCCCCATTTACGTTGATGTTCCTGTATTTGTAGAAATTCTTTTGTAAAATACTCAGCAAGAATAAGAATCCCCACATCATGCATCAACCCGGCAACAAATGCCTCACCCGCCACCCTAT
The DNA here is from genome assembly GCA_016197185.1 of Ignavibacteriota bacterium. GTDB lineage: Bacteria > Bacteroidota > Ignavibacteria > Kapaibacteriales > UBA961 > JADJXV01. Next base: position 3,054 of record JACPWH010000105.1, on the reverse strand, counting down.
AGCCAAGCCTTCTGGCAAGGAAACGGGCTGTTGAACCGCAAAAAACAGAATATCTCCAAAATGCATTGATGTCAAATATTTGATTCTTGACACGTGCAAACACACCTTGAAGAATTAAACTGATGATAATTTCCTTGATAGTACTTAGCCCAAGCAATACAATTGCAAGCTCAACAGTTGAAATTTTACGCGAGAAGCCATAGAACGGTGAATTAGCAACGGCAAGAACACGGGCTGTCAATGCAGGGTCGCGTTCGATAAGTTTTGCAAGAATTACACCGCTTGTTTCGGGATTATCGATAGCTTGAAGTACAATTGAAGCAACAGCAGGAATTGCAGGAAGCTGAGTCATTGATTCCAGCCTGACACGAATTGAATCATTAAGCATTTTCAAACGCTTTCAGTTTTAAACGCAGGTCGTGCACTACTTGGCTGTGGATTTGGCAAACTCTACTTTCAGTAACATTAAGTACTTGACCTATCTCCTTGAAAGTTAACTCTTCATAGTAATACATCATCATTACGTTTCTCTTGCGCTCAGGTAATTTTACAAGAAAATTATTTATGTATTCCGCTTGTTCTTCCTCTGCTAAATTATGCAAAACATTGTTCCAATCGGGATCAGCAACATCTTGAATAGGGTCGTGGTCGTCATCGTCACCAAACCCTGAGTTTCTCTGTCCATCCTGAATTGAAATAGTAGCCAGGGCTGCAGCTGCAGCCGAAAGATAGGATGTATATTCTTCACTTGAAACATTAAGTTTAATACGTATTTCCTCCGAGGAAACTTCACGCCCTTCCGAACGGCGAAGTGAATCTGCAGCGTCCATGTAATCATGAACTTTTTTGCGGGCTGTTCTGGTAAGCCAGTCCAAACGTCGCATTTCATCCAAAACTATCCCTTTTATTCTGGGCATCGCGAACGTTTCGAATTTGAGCCCTCTCTCGGGTTCATATCGTTCTAATGCTTCACTCAGACCTACGATTCCGATATGCAAAAAATCATCATCATTAAGGATAGAGTAAGTAGGTAAGTTCATACCGTGTAATGCATATCTGACAAGCCAAATATAATGAAGCATGAGGGCGCGTTTTGCAGAATCATTGTTTGTTTGATTATGCAAATAGTCTTCCCAGATGTGTTGTAGTCTGCCTTCAGTAAGTTGCTGCTGCATTTATAACCTAAAGAATTATGAATGTTTCGAATTATTCATTGTTAGTAGTTTCTTGCGTATTTACTTCCACTTTTGTTCGTTTCTGAGCCTCCATTGCTTGCTTTTGTGCCTCGACAATTGCTTCCATTTCAGCTTTGGCTTCGTTTTGCTGGGCAATCATTTCATCATATTCACGTTGTTTGATGCTACCGAGAATTGAAAAGACTACCACAATTATCGCCCCTCCGCCAACAGCAAACGAAAGAAAAACCAAAAAGGATTTAAACATCGAATCTATGACACCACCTGAACTTTTAAGATAAAAGAGTATAAAAGATACAGATGCAGCAAGCATAGAGATTTGAAAAAGTGACTTAATAGGATAATCACTATAATACTTTTCATTTCCCTTATTTTTATTTTTTTTTGCCATTCTTCTTGTCTTGACAATTATACAAAAATTTCCAACTTGCTGATTTCATCAATTACATGAGCAATATTTTTTAATTCAAGTGCAGCTTCAGAATTCGGATGATATTTCACTAATAATTCCTGTCGAATTATCGATGTTTTCACCAAACGATCATAAGGAACAAATCCTAATGAATAAATCTCAGAGGATAAGAAACGAGCCATTGCCAAATTCAATTTTTGTTCGGCTTCCTCAGCATCTTCCTTATCAATAACATTATTAACTATTACACGAATATCCTTTGAAGGCATTGTAGATTGGAGTATTTTAATTAATCCATATCCGTCAATCAATGAACCCGGCTCATCGGAAATGAGAATGACAATCATATCCGAAACTTCGCAACACTCCATTACATCCGTTCCGGCTCCAAAATTACAATCAAAAATAATGCTTTCAAATTCATCAAGAGCTATAATTCCTTGTAAACATTTCCTAAACTGTTCATCCTCTATTTTCGATATTTGTCCTGAAGCACCTGCAATCAACGCAAGATTCCGTTTAACCTGATAGATTGCCGTGTGAAGCGGAACATTACCTTCCAGAATATCGTACATTCGCATTCGGGGTTCGATTCCATTAATCAAATGTAGTGTTGGAAATGCAATATCAGCATCACACATAAGTACATTTTTACCAAAGTCTGCCAATAAACTACCAATATTGGCAGCAACTACACTTTTCCCAACACTTCTTTTCCCGCTACAGAAGGAAATAGTATATGGTTTCGTATGTTTCATTGGATTTATAGCAGAATTTAACTGACATCAATTACTTTTACACAAAAATAGCAAAAATCGTACCTACTCTTAAAATTTCATTTTCTTTAACGAAATTCAGCCCTTTGAGACATGAATCCCAAAGGGCTGAATTTGACATTGTAAGAATGCAATTCTTACTTTTTACTACCGTTTATTTTACAACTCGTATTGTACCGACTGCCGTTTCGCTGTCGACTTTCAATACCAATTGATATAAGCCGCTGCTTAGGTCGCTGCTGTTCACTTCTACCGTATGAATACCAGATTCACGATAACCGTTATCAAGCGTTTGTACTCTGCGACCCATCATATCATAAAGACCCAATTCTACAGTTCCGTCTGATGTGATGCTGTAATTTACCGAGCTTGTGCCGCTGTATGGGGTTACGATTGCATCGCTGATTTCCATACCGCTCAATCCGCCTACCGCTACTTCCACTTCTATAGAGTAACTGTATTTGCCGTCTTTGTCAACGCTCTTCAAGCGGTAAACATACACTCTGCCACGCTCAACGTCAGCATCCTTGATGCCGTAGTTCAATACATTTGTGCTTGTGCCTGCTGCAGGGATAGTTGCAACGGTCGTAAATCCTCCTGTTGCCTCCTTGCGCTCTACGTCGAACCATGCACTGTTTTGCTCACTCGCTGTCGTCCAATATACATCAAC
>JACPWH010000104.1 GCA_016197185.1 Ignavibacteriota bacterium | reverse complement strand
TGCTGCGATTTGCAAAGTTCCCATTGCTTTTGTAAGCTTCATAGATGATGAGATACAATGGTATAAGTCGATTACCGGTATTGAACTCAAAAGTATCTCCCGTGAAATATCATTGTGCTATTTTATGCTGTCAACAGGTGAACGCCTGATAGTCGGGGACTTGGAACGACATGAAGTATTACGAGACAACCCATTTGTAACAGGGGCGTTACATATCCGTTCGTGTATTAGTATTCCGATTAAAAATGGAGACAATCATATCATTGGTTCTTTATTTGTTGTAGATAATCAGTCGAGGGAATTTGAATCCCGTGAAATTGATGCTATGGAGGCGTTGGCGCGTCAGACTGAGGAGCATCTCGAAGTTCGCAGGAGAATTCTCCGAACGCAAAAAACAGCACAAGCTGAACAAAAAATTCTGGAATCTCAATTACTCAGAACCGAATTTCGACTGACATCCGTACTTGAAAAATTACCGAATATTGTATTGTACGAAACAAGTAATAATCCTGATTGGGAGGGAGATCAGGAGCGAGAGTATATTTCTAGCAATATTATTGATATGCTTGGGTATCCGCCTGAGATGTTTACATCTAATACAATGTTTTTCTCATCATTAATCCATCCTGACGATACAGAGAAAACTGACAATGAAATAAGAGAATGGTCAAGGAATAATCACCCGGGAGTTTTACATTTAGAGTTCAGATGCCGAAGATCAGATGGTCAATATAGTTGGATTCATGACTCGGTAGTATGTGTAAAAACAATAGGCGACGAAAATAGTTGGTTTATGTCGGGCGTAATGATAGATGTGAGTGCACGCCGAAATGCAGAAGAGCAGCTCAGGCAATCGGTTTCTCACATCAACGCTTTATTCAATAATAGTTTGCAAGCATTTATACTTTTAGATACCGATCTAAGAATACTTGCTTTCAATAGGATTGCCCAGATAGGAGCAATTACTATTTGGGGGCAAAAATTAGTAGTTGGCAATGTTATTTCGGAAATTATATTTCCCGATTATAAACAACAATATATAGAATATTGCAAGATGGCTTTTGCAGGTAACAGCCATATTGTACCTGAAATATTATTGAAAACGTATAATGGCGGTGAGGTTTGGTTGGAAATAAGTTTTGTACCTGTTGTAGAAGAAGGTTCAAAGGTAAAAAAAATATGTTTTAGCGGTTTAGATATTACCAAACGAAAGAAAGCGCAGAAAAAATTATTAAGTGCAGAAAATAATTACCGAAGTATTGTTGAAAATGCAGTGATAGGAATATTTCAAGTTTTGCCAAATGGAGAGTTTTTAAGTGTTAATCCTGCTATGGCTGCTATGCTTGGATTCGATTCACCTGAAGAACTTATGGAACATCGGGAAGCGATAGATAATTATGTATTGCCTGAAAAAAGAAAAGAATTTATCGATTTACTTAATGAGCATGGAGAAATTGAAGTATTTGAATTCCAAGGTAAAAAAAGAAGTGGTGAGATAGCATGGTTTAGTCAGGGTGCACGAGCTGTCTATACAGGTAATTCACAGGATGGTTCTGTACTCTATTACGAAGGGTTTACACGAGATATTACAGAGCGAAAAAAGGCGGAACTGAAGCTACAAACATCACTTCAGGAAAAAGAATTATTACTGAAAGAAATTCATCACCGGGTAAAAAATAATTTACAAATAATATCCAGTTTACTCAACCTTCAAGCAGAATTAATTACTGATGAACAAATGCTCGGTCTTTTCAAAGACAGCCAAAGCAGAGTTCGTACAATGGCACTTATCCACGAACAATTGTACCGATCATTTAATGTAGGGACTGTGGATTTTAGGAGTTACGTTCAGTATCTTGTTCAGTTTTTGGAGAGAACGTATCATTTTGCACCATGTAATGTTGAATTTAAAAATGAAATTGATGAAATTGATTTGGCAATTGATCTGGCAGTACCATGTGGCTTGATTATAAATGAATTGGTATCAAATGCTTTAAAGTATGCTTTTGGTGGTATGTCTGAGGGAGTTATAGCAATTACGATTCTTCGATTGTATTCAGGCTCAAATAAAATTCTTATCCAAGTAGCTGATAGCGGCTGTGGAATTTCTGATGGTGCTATTGTTGAAAATCCCCCTACTCTCGGTTTGCAATTGGTACAAATGTTGACTAAACAATTAGGCGGTACTCTTAGTTTTGAATGGGGAAGCAAAACAAAATTAGGTGGTACGGAAATTAGAATTATTTTTCCCGAAGCAACTAAAAATAAAGAATAAAATGGCTAAAACTCGAGTAGTAATAGTTGAAGATGAGCAAATTGTTGCTAAAAATATTAAACATACTCTGATACGATTGGGGTACGATGTTGTAGCCATGGTATCAACAGGTGAGGAAGCTCTCCAACTCTTTGAACAGACCCCTTTGTCCGATGGACCTAATATTGTTCTTATGGATATAATGTTGCATGGAGGTATGGATGGAATTGAAACTGCAAAAACCCTTATAATGTTGTATGATGTAGCATTGATTTTTCTTACGGCATACTCCAATGACAGTGTAATTGAAAGAGCAAAACTGGTAGGAGCTTTCGGGTATATTCTAAAACCTTTTCATGAAAATGAGCTGCGCATATCTATGGAGATGGCGGTTTACAAACAAGATATGGAGCGCAAGCAGCGTGAAAGTATGCAGCTGCTCAGTGCCACTCTGGATTCTATCGGCGATGGTGTTATAGTTACCAATAAGGATGGTCACATAATATTTATGAATTCATTTGCTGAGTCAATTACTGAATGGACGAGTAATTCCGGTAAGGGAAAAAAATTGTCAGAAGTTTTCACATTTGATGACAATAGCAGATATAGTGAAAATGAACAATTGGAAATACTAAGACACAGCAATCGCCAAAGTCTTCCTGCACAATTAAAAATAAAGACAAAATCAGGAAAATCAATTCCTATCGAAGGAAGTGCTACTAAAATTAAAAATAATGAATTAGGCAGCTATAGCGAAGTTTTTGCGTTTAATGACATATCTGACCGTAAAGCAACCCAAGATGCGTTACTAAAAAGTGAGCGTCATATTCATTCGCTTTTGAATGCAATTCCCGATACGATTCTCTATCTTGATAACGACGGAAAGTATTTGGATTACAGACCCGGGTATGATACAGAACAACTAATCTCTAATGAAGAGCTTATTGGCAAGTATATTAAGGATGTATATCCCGAAGCTATTGCCGAACAAATAATGAATGCAATTCATCAAACGATACATGAGAGGAAATCTGTTACATTTGAATATGAATTACTGCACAACAACCTAATTTCATATTACGAAGCTCGAATAGCATACTCTACTGAAAATAGTGTTGTTATGATAGTTCGCGATATTTCTGAAAAAGTAAAAGCATCGCTCGATCTTTTTATCAGAGACCGTGCAATTGAAGAATCTCTTACCGGAATTGTAATTGCAGATGCTCAAACCGCCGAAACCCCTATTGTATATGTTAACCCGGCTGCTGAAAAAATAACAGGATACTCGGCAAGCGAGATAATTGGAAAAAATTGTAGATTCTTACAGAATGAAGATATAAATCAAGAAGGTGCAATTCAGTTGCGAGAAGCAATTGCCAATGCCCAGCCAACTACAACTGTATTACGAAACTACAAAAAAGACGGGACGATGTTTTGGAATGAAGTAAGCATATCCCCAGTAAGAGATAAAAAAGGTGTGCTTACACATTTTATAGGAATGCAGAATGATGTTACCAATCGTATAGCTTCTGAACAAAAGTTACAAGAAAGTGAAGAACGTTTCAGAACGATTATTAATGATCTTCCAATTCCGATTGTTCTTCACACAGATGTAATATCCTACGCAAATCCTGCTGCAATAAGTTTCTTAGGAGCAAAGGAGAGCAGTCAGGTAATTGGTGACTTCCCTACAAAATATTTGTTACCCGAATCGACAGAACTGGTGAGAGAAAGAGTAAAAATAATGTTTGCCACAGGAAAGGCTTTACCTTCGGCGGTCGTTAAAATTGAGAATTTACTTGGTGAGATCAAAGTGGTGGAAGTTTCTTCCGTGCCGATTATTCAAAATAAACAAAGTGTGATTCTTACTGTTGTAAACGATATTACTGAGCAAAAGAATGCTGAAAAGGCACTTCAGGACAGTGAATATAAATATCGTTCTGTTCTGCAGAGTTTGAATGAAGGAATTATCTTGACGGATATGGAAGATACAATTGTGCATATCAATAGCAGGACAGCAGAGATAATGAGCTGTTCAATGGAAGATCTTATTGGTAAAAAAGCCTTTGATGCAATTTTAATGGGGGAAGAGAGCTTGCATGAATATAAGCAACGAATAGCCCGCAGATTAAGAGGAATATCCGAGCGTTATCAAATTAAAATCTCACGCGGCAATTCTGAAGCGCAATGGTTAGAAATTAATGCAGCACCATATCGAAATGCCGAAGGTGAAGTAATCGGAACAGTTGGGACAATTTCCGATATAACAGAAAGAATAAATGCTAACTTCGCTCTTGAACAAAGCAGGCACAAATATGAAAATTTGGTAAATAACGCGCCAATTGGGATAGTTCGGTGGATTATCAATCAAGAAAAATATGAATTTGCCAATAAGGAATTTGAACGGCAAATCGGACTTTCTTTCGACGAAATATCAAACCTGTCCTTCGAGGAAACTGCATCGATTTTTCATCCTGAAGATAGGGAAATGGCTATTGAGTCTGCAAGAGAATGGATGCAATCCGGTGCTAAAGATGTGTTGAAAACACAATTTCGTAATATCAGTAAAAATGGCGAAGAAATGTGGACGGAGGTATATTGTTTTGCTGAGTATAATGATATTACCGGACTTCCTGAAACCATTACACAGATTTCGGTAGATATTACTGAATTGAAACAAACGGAAGAAGCACTCAGCAATGCCCAACAGGAAGATTTTCGCAGAACAGTGAAGAATCTGCAAAATTTGGTTATTAAAATGTATAAACGTGAAGAAGATGGAGAATATGTTTATTCTTTACGTGAAGGAAAACTTGCCGGTGAATACACAACTGAATTTGTACAGGGTAAAACTCCGAAGGTTCTTTTCGGGCGAGACTATGAAATAAGGGTTTTACCTCATTTGCACAAAGTGTTCGCAGGAGAATCGGTTTCATTTGAATCTGAAATTCCGGGTAATAAATACTACTATTTTACTTTGGAACCATTGTTTGATAATGGAGAAGTAACAGAAATTGTAGGGTCGGCAGTCGATATAACCCTTCAAAAAGATGCTGAGAGAAAATTGCAGGAGAGCGAAAATAAATTCAGATTGCTTGCCGATTCATTACCGCTTGGCATATCGCAAGCATCTCATTATCCCGGAGAAAAAAATAAAGTTGATTATATCAATGCTGAATTTATAAAGCAAACAGGATATACTTTTGAACAATGGAAGGAAACTACAGAATCCAGCAATCAACTGTTTGTACATCCTGATGACAGGGAACGTGTTTCTAAGGAGTCAACAGAATGGATTAAAAGCAGTAAATCATCGAACTTTGAAATTTCTTATCGCTTTCAGCACTTGAATGGACATTATGTTTGGCTCGAGAATCACTCAACTAAATTTACAAGACCCGACGGACAAACAGTGATAGTTCAAGCAGCACTTGATGTGACCGATCGAAAGGAAGCTGAACAACGGCTTCAACATTTAGCTTCATTTCCCGAGCAGATACCTCAGCCAATAATAGAAATATCAAGAGAAGGGCATATTACCTATTTTAACCCCGAAGCTCTCAGATGTTTTCCTAATATCAAGGATGAATATGCCGAAAATCCTGTACTTTTTGGATTAAATGAGGAATTGGATACTTTAGTCAGCAAACCCTATACTTCCTACATTCGTGAAGTAATTGCAAATTCTAATATCTTTGAAGAAAGGGTGTTCTTCATCCCCCAAACTCAAACATTCCGTATCTTTCTCTATGATATTACGGAACGTAAAAGTAGTGAAGAAGAGTTACAGAGGACATTAGCAAAAGAGCGTGAATTGAATGCTCTGAAAAGTCAGTTTATTACAACTGTTTCCCACGAATTCCGAACACCTCTTACAGGAATTCAAATTTCGGCAGATTTGCTTGCAGCACATGCATCTAAAATGGATTTTGGAGTTCGAATTTCAGAAATTGATAAGATAAAGGCAAGAGTTCAAGACCTTACAGAGCTAATGAATGACTTTTTGATGCAGTCTTCGGTTCAATCTCTCAGGGATAAATTTGTACCGGCATCTATAAATCTGGATGATATGTGGGAAAAGATTCATTCTGAAGTACATGGAATACTCAATAATAAGTCACAAACTCTACAAAAAACAATCCCCGACGATTTGCCTGAAATTATTGGTGATAAGCGAATGATTAAGCAAATTCTTATGAATTTAATTACCAATGCTTCGAAATATTCTTCAACTCAAAAGAACATAGTTGTAATGATTCATCAGGAGGAAAGTGGGCAAATTGTCATTCAAGTGGCAGATAGTGGAATAGGGATACCAACTGATGAGATGAAAAATCTATTTACACCGTTCTTCCGTGGGTCGAACGTAGGAACAACACCGGGTACCGGATTGGGACTCTCGATTATTAAAGAAATGATTGAGTTCCATGGGGGTAGTATAGAAGCCAAAAGTAAAGTCGGGATTGGGTCGGTATTTACTGTGCGGTTGCCGATAATTACACCTAACTCAAATAATCTTTAGGTGATTATTAAGACATTATTCTGCTAACATAGCTTCCCAAAATTAAATCATTTGGAGTTTTTCCATATCTTATAAAATCCAATATGGGCTGAATGATCGTTGAGTATTTGCTTTTCAGGATTAAGAAATACATATTCAGAACTATATCCACTTGCGATTCTATCAATTATAACTTGTTTGTCATCAATTCTAAATAATATTCTCCAAGATTTGATTGCAATTACATAACCATCTTCGAGTATAGTAATTCTCCGAGAAGAATAGGGGAATGGATCTCGTCTTAAAATTGGGAAAGCAATATCTGCCAACTGAAGCTCAGAATTGCCGGCTAACCAATCAAGCTGTGTTTGAGCAAGCTCTGATACCATAATTTCATATTCTAAGGCTGTTTCTTCCGCTTCACCTATCCACCCGCTTCTCGAACCCGGGAAACTATCAGAATATGGTAAATATGGTTTAATGTCCAAAATAGGAGTACCATCCAATAAATCTACATCATTGACAAATAACTTCAACCCATTAATCTTTTGGAGTGTACAAACTGAAAGCCCTATCGGATTAGGTCGATGGGGCGAACGTGTTGCAAACACACCTCGTTTGGTTCTTCCACTTCGGGGAGGTAATACCTTTGGCTTCCATGTTGAATTACGATGAAACCACGATACCAACCAAATCCTATCGAAACCTTCTAAATCTTGAAGTGCTTGTTCGAAATTACAATGAGGTAGAAGAGTTATAATTGATTCATTATGCTTACCCTCAACCCCGGGCTGACGGGGAGCATCGTATTTATCTGTATATGGTGAGGAAATGTATCCTATCGGTTGCAGAGTAAGTGATTCAAGAATCATATTATGTAAATCTAAAATTATTATGAAATATCTGTATGTTTCAACAAGATCAACATAACATCAGGTTCAGTCATCCTGAATACTGGTGACATATCTGACTTCTGTGAGATACATCATCTCATATTTAATTATTAACAATTGCAAAAATAAGAAAAGAAAAAGCGCAAACTTAATTTAATAATGAGTTTGCGCTTTTGATCATCATTGCGGAAGGAGTTAATCCTCCATTATTTCTTTTTCTTTTGATGCAAGTATCACATCTATATCTTTGATGAATTTATCGGTTATCTTTTGGATTTCATCTTCACCGCGTTTACGGTCATCTTCGGAGAAACTTTCTTTTTTCTCGGCAATCTTCAATGCTTCCAGATGATCCCTGCGAACATTACGAACAGCAACCTTACCTTCTTCTGCATATTTCTTACACATTTTTACAAATTCTTTTCTTCGCTCTTCAGTAAGGGGAGGAATCGGAACACGAATAACCGAACCGTCGTTATTTGGATTCAAACCAAGATCGGAAGCAAGAATTGCCTTCTCAATTGCACCGAGTGTAGTTCTGTCCCACGGCTGAATCAATATGGTTCTTGCGTCGGGAGTAGAGATGCTTCCTACTTGTCCAAGCGGGGTAGGTGAGCCGTAATATTCAATTTTTAAGTTCTCTACTAAACTGCCCGAGGCACGACCTGTACGAACTTTGAAGATTTGATGCTGTGCATGCTCAACTGCTTTTTGCATTAAGCCTCGAGCATCGCTGACTATATTAGGTACTGGCATATAAAGTAAATTTCAATATTTAACAAATTACAGCTAAAAAATTTATAGATACTACGAGACGATTGTAGCAATAGGATGTCCTTGAATAAGACGAAGAAGATTACCTTTTTCGTTCATATTAAACACAAGGATAGGGAGTTTATTATCCTGGCAGAGGGTGATTGCAGTTCCATCCATTACTTTTAACTCACGTGTAAGCACTTCTTGATATGTAATATTATCGAAACGTTTTGCTTTGGGATTTTTTTCTGGATCAGAATCATATACTCCATCTACACGAGTACCTTTGATAATAACATCGGCTTCGATCTCGATTGCTCTAAGAGCCGCAGCAGTATCTGTAGTAAAATATGGATTTCCTGTTCCTGCCCCGAAAAGCACTACACGGTTTTTTTCGAGATGCCGGATAGCACGACGGCGTATAAATGGTTCTGCAATTTGTTGCATGTGGATAGCCGTTTGAAGTCGGGTAGGAATTCCATATCCTTCAAGAGCATTCTGAAATGCTATAGAATTAATAACAGTTGCAAGCATACCCATATAATCACCGGAGACTTTTTCAATCCCTTGTTCGGTTGCTTGAGAACCACGAAATATATTACCTCCACCCAAGACTATTCCAATTTGTATTCCACTATGGAATACTTCCGCAACATCTTCAGCAAAAGATTTCAATATCTTAGCATCAATGCCGAATTCTTGATCTCCCATCAAGGATTCACCGCTTAATTTCAACAGAATACGTTTGTAATCATTTTTCATAAGGTTATCCAAAGATGTATCAAACTTATTTTAAGACAGTCAATTCGAGCAAAATTAGGTAATAAAAAGGGCAAAGTTTTCACCTCGCCCTTCTTCAATACATATAAGTGAAGTTTTATTCTTCACCCAAGAAATAGCGGTAGAAACTGAGAATTTTAACATCTGAGCCAACTTCTTTGGCAACTTCACCTAAAACATCTTTAACTGTTTTGGTGCTGTCTTTTACGAATGCTTGCTCTACAAGGCATTGCTCCTGGTAGAATTTCTCTAATTTACCAGTTGCTACACGCTCGGCAATCTCAGGTTTTTTTCCTTCTTGGATTGCTTGGTCACGGTAGATTTCAATTTCTTTTTTTATTGCTTCGTCATTTACTCTGTCGCGGTCAATAAACATTGGGTTCATTGCAGCCACTTGCATAGCAATATCGCGAATCATCAATTTAGCTTTATCGGTTACAGGAGTATTTACTTCGATAAGCACAGCAAGTTTATTTCCTGCATGAATATACTCTACAACCGCACCTGATGTTGAAATATGTTTGAAACGCTTAATACCGATTTTCTCACTGAATTTCGAGAGCATCTCATTATGCAAATCGCCAAGTGTTTTTCCGCCAATATTGATTGTCATAATGTCATCAGCAGTTGCAGGATTGTTATTCAAAACCGCATTGCCTACTTGAGAAGCAAAATCTCCGAATTCTTCATTACGAGCAACAAAGTCAGTTTCACAGTTGATTTCTACAATAGCACCGTTTTTACCGTCTGCCGAAACTTTTGCCATGATCAGTCCTTCGTTCGCAGAACGATCAGCACGTTTAGCAGCAGAGGCAGCACCGCGTTTGCGGAGTACATCAATAGCAACATCCATATCACCTGCGGATTCATCCAAAGCTTTCTTACAATCTGCCATACCTGCGCCGGTTTTATCACGCAAGTGCTTTACCATTTGTGGAGTAACCATATTCAATTATACCTTCAAAAAATAATAATTTTAGATTCTTAAATAAATATTATTCTGCAGCAGGAGTTTCAACAGAGGATACAGGAGCTTCTGTTTGTACTTCTTCTGTTACTGCAGGTTTAGGAGATACAGAACGAACTTCAGGACGTGGACCGCCTACTGTGCGGCGAGGTCTGTCGTTATTACCTTGACGGTCACCACCTCTATCGTTGCCCCCTTCGTTGGGGTTTCTACGTCCGCGCATACGGCGTTGATTCTTCTGATCTGCATTTTGGTCTGATTCATCTTTATCGGCAAGTTCACCTGAAATACCTGATTCTACTGCACGAATTTTAGCAACTTCGCGACCTTCCAAAACAGCAGCAGCAATAGCACCGGCTACAAGCTCAATTGTTTTTATAGAATCGTCATTTGCAGGTATCGGGTAATCGATCAAATCAGGGTCCGAATTTGTATCGACGATACCTATAACAGGAATACCGAGAGTTTTAGCTTCTTTAATTGCAAGATGCTCTTTTTTAACATCTACTACGAAAAGCATACCCGGAAGGCGTGTCATGTTTTCAATACCACCAAAAACACGACGTAATTTTTCACGCTCGCGGTTACGCATTAAACGTTCTTTTTTTGTGATTTTATCAAAGGTACCGTCAACCTCCATCTTATCGATGGTAGCAAGACGTTTGATACTTTTACGGATAGTTGTGAAATTTGTAAGCATACCGCCAAGCCAACGATCGGACACATAGTTAGTTCCGCAGAGTTTAGCTTGATTGGTTATTGGCTCTTTTGCTTGATTTTTTGTACCAACGAATAAAACTGTCTTACCTGATGCTGCAACTTCATTAGCAACATCGGTAGCAACTTCCAAAAGAAGTTGAGTTTTACGTAGGTCAATGATATGAATGCCGTTGCGCTCGGTGTATATAAACTTGCGCATTTTAGGATTCCAACGGCGGGTAAGGTGCCCAAAGTGCGCACCGGATTCGAGAAGGGCTTCAACAGTAACGTTAGCCATAATAATAAGCTCCAAATATAAAATGTGTTTTTAAAAACTACTGCTTCATTCATCTTATCGGCTCAACATTTACCAGAAAATTTATCCTTTGATAAATGCCACACGCCAATAATCCTGAAGCATGATTGATAGTAAACAAAGTGAGAACACTTTGCAGACGATTTATCGTTTCGAGAATTGGAAACGTTTACGCGCTTTTTTCTGCCCGTATTTCTTACGCTCAACCATACGGGGGTCACGTGTAAGCATTCCTGCTGAGTGAAGCGGGGGACGTAATTCTGCATCAAACTCAACAAGTGAACGGGCTACACCGAGACGTACCGCTCCGGCTTGACCGCTTTTTCCGCCACCGCATACTTTTACGATAATATCGAATTTACCTTCCATTTTTGCTGTTTCGAGAGGGCGAAGTGCTTCCTGACGATATGTAGCAAGTGGAAAATAAGTTTCTATCGGCAAGCGATTTACCATAACAACGCCTGTTCCGGGCATCATTCTCACTTGTGCGATAGCATTTTTGCGCCGACCTGTTGCTGCTACATTCTTCATGTATTGTAGTTCTCCTAAAATAAAAAAACGTTAGTTTGCTCTATACGGAAATTCGCGACTAACAGGCAACTGTGCTGCATGTGGATGCTCACTACCTGCATAAATTTTCAGTTTCTTGCCTATTTCGCGACCTAAGCTGTTCTTAGGGAGCATACCTCTTACGGCAAGCTCGATAACTTCTTCCGGCTTTGAAACCACAAGATTCTTGAATGTACGTGTACGACCGCCACCAGGATAACCTGTGTAGTGGAAATACTCTTTTTGCTCATGACGCTTGCCGGTAACTTTTACCTGTGCAGCGTTGATAACTATAACGTAATCCCCACAATCAACATGCGGAGTATAAAACGGCTTGTCTTTACCGCGAAGCATAACAGCAATTTGAGTTGCTATTCTACCAAGGGTTTTTCCTGCTGCATCCACTACAAGCCATTTTCTTTCTACGTCCACCTCACGGATGGATTTAGTAATTTTTCCTGACGATTCCACAATAACTCCTATATGAAAAGACGACTTTTATTCCAACAAAGAACACAAAAATAAGCACTAATGAGCTTTTTGCCAAAGTAAATTTCTAAAAAATGATAATTATGTGTCAAATTTACAGTGAATTAGCAGCTAAATGGTGTTTGGAAGTGAAAAGAGATGAATAAATCGAGGGCGGAAAAAAATATATGAAAAAATAAGCCGTTAAATAAATTTGTTTGGCGAAAAGGATAAATCTGTCGTATATTCGCACTCCATAAAGCAAATATTTGTGGAAATTTAGCAATTCGGAGAGATGGCCGAGTGGCTTAAGGCAACGGTTTGCTAAACCGTCGTAGTGTTTTTGACACTACCGAGGGTTCAAATCCCTCTCTCTCCTCAAATAGAAACGCCCTTGAAATTAGATTTCATGGGCGTTTCTATTTTGAAAGATTGTTGCTCAAACGTATAATTTATTTTTCAAGATATAATTTTCTACCTTTTTTGAAACTAAACTACTTATAGATTTTTGATTGCGGATGTTTTCTCGAATCATAGAAGATGATACATTCATTACAGGGCAATTGATCCATAGAGGTTTTTTAGAATCTATACTGAGAACTTGAGTTATTACATCTTTTTCAACTATTCCTTGTCGATTGATAATACACAATTGCACTGCATCTATAATTTCCTTCCAGCGTTTCCAAAGGGGAAATTCTTTGGCTTGGTCAGCACCAATCAAAAGAAATAGAGTGGATTCAGGGAACTGTTCTTGAAACCATCTAATTGTATCAATAGTATATGATACTCCACCCCGCTTTATTTCCTCATCACAGAAACGGAAAAAGGGGTTATCTTGTATTGCCAGTTGTACCATTGCGAGTCGATGTTCTGAGGAAGCATAATTATCATCTCTTTTCAGGGGTGACAGTGCAGCCGGAACAAAATAGCAAACGTCACATTTCATATCCTGTACAAAACACTCAGCCATTTTGTAATGTGCAACATGTATGGGATTAAAACTACCGCCTATGATTCCAATGCGTTTTTTTTTTTCAGGCATAAATATTATCAACCGTTTCAATCATTTATCGAACGATGGTCATTGGTATGGAGGACGTGTGTTGTCCAATTGTAATTATTGCCTGATATAAACCACCTGCTGCTTCTGATGGAATATCACAACGAAGCAAAAGGGGAGAGCCTGCTTCTACTGAAAACTCATGTGAATAAACGGACACACCCAAAATATTAACAATATTGAGCATTCCCTTAGCAGTAGTTTCGGAAACAACTTTAATCATTCCGTTATCTGCACTCGGATTTGGAAAACTCTCAAGTGTAAATGGTACAGTTCTTAGTTCTTCAACTTTATTTACTCCTGATGAAAAACCGATAATTGAAATGGCTGTAGTCTCACCTGCAGTATTGCTGGTGAATTCAAGAGATGCTTCCAAGTCACCATTTTTTACAGGTTTACAGTGAATGGTAATATTTTTAGATTGACTCGCTTCTAAAGAAAATGCATCAGAAGGAATTACTTGAAAAGATGCAGCACTCAGACCTTTAATAACAAGTTTAGCTACCTCTAAGGTTGCATCTCCAATATTTGTAATGGAAATGATACTATCCTTTTGCTCAGGATATGTAATGTCTCCTAAATTTACTTCAAGGGTGTTTACATCGACGTTAACACTAAGTACAGCTGCATCAGTGTTACGGTAAATATCGTTTGCAGTTCCCATGAGGAATTTACCTGTGGAGTCTATTGCCATTGTATTTACATTATTGGTAATAGTTCCTGAATTGATTTTAGTCCAAGATTTACCATTATCGATTGTACAGTATGCACCGCTACCAATAACACCAACAAAGATTCTTCCTTGAGGAGAAACGAAAATGAATGAAACCTGAGAACTTCCTGAATTGCCGGTACTGAATAACTCATTCCAAATCTTGCCTCCATCTGAAGATTTGTATACTCCGAAAGCAGTTCCTACATATATATTTCCTGCTTTATCAGAGGTCATACACTTAATATCACTTAAGTAAATATCAGCGAATAGCAGATTCCATGTATCCCCATAATCTTTAGATACATAAATCCCATCTTGTTTCGTACCCGCATAAATTGTTCCGTTTCCTGCATCTAAAAGACAAGAGGTAGCACTGTCCGAAGGAGACTTGAATTTGAGAAGTGACCATGTTGCACCATCATCTTTTGATCGATATATTCCATCATTATTTGTTCCGATAAGAATTGTACCGTTTGAGGTACAAATCATTGAATTAAGAGTGGCATTTTGTGGATAAGAAGGAACATTCTGATAACTTACACCATCATCTTTAGAACGACCGATCTTCGTTAGATCATTCCCACCGTTTGCGTTATTTGTAGCAACAAAAATATCACCTGCAGGATTTACACAGAAAGCAAGCCCATGATCGTAATTAGCATAAGGAGATGCAGTTATCCATGATGTTCCGCGATTTGTAGAACGATAGACACCTGAACCTGTTTGAGTTGCACATAGATATGTACCTTTACTTGTAATAAGAATCTTTGCAACAGGAAGTGCTGCAGGATAATGGGCACTCGGAGGAGTAGCCAATTTTTCCCAATATTGTGCAGAAAGTGGGGTAGATATTAGTACAACGATGCCGAAAACAACGCAATAGCGTAAGTAAGTAGAAACGATATTCATAGGGTGTTTTCCTTGAGAGAATTTTGTAATAGAGATGTATTTTAGTAAAATTAGTTGAGACGATAATTTAATGTTCATGATAAAATGCTTTGGTATAATAGTAGTAGGGCGTTTCAAAACGGCAATAATACATACCGCTAATCGAAGAAAGTCGGGAAATTGCGCTTTTACTAATATACATAGTATGAGACCCTGAGTCAAAATAACCGTTAATTACATCGGCAACTTTTTCACCTAAAATGGAATAGAGAACGCATTTCACAGTTGAGCTCCGTTCTATTTGGAATGAAATATGAAAACCTTCATTGCTCGGAATAATATTATTTAATGCTGTTCCAGCATTAAAGTCTCTGTCATCAATCCCAATGATAATAGTTTTTTTATAAGCTGCACCACCGTTTGTCCCTGCAAAAATATCACCATTTGGTGTAATTACCATTGAGTAAACAGACAAATGGTTTATGTCGAAACCGTCATTATCAGGATACCAAGAATTTCCTTCATCTGTTGAGCTATACACACCTTGTTGTGAAGTACCTGCGTAAATTGTATTTTGAGCAGAAATTACAAAAGCATTTATAGAATTTGAAATATCATTCGCAACAGCTTCCCACGTCACACATGTATCCTTAGATCTAAATATTCCAAATTTGTCAGTTCCTGCGTATATATAACCATGATAGTTTATTGCAAAAGAATGAACATAATTGAGTTGTACTTCATTACTACTTATCTTCCATGAAGTCCCTCCGTCAGAAGAAATGAAAATCCCTCCACCATCTGTTCCTGCAATTAAAAGATTATTGTTGAGAGTTGCAAGAGAATTGATGCTTAATGAGGATAAACCTTCGTTTGAAGCACTCCATGTAAGAGCCGAATCAGTTGAGTGAAAAATACCACCATTATGTGTTCCGGCGACTAAAGTTCCGTTTTCAAGAATAATTAAATCTTTAATATTTAGGTCAGTCAATCCTGTTTTCTGAATACTCCATGTTTGTCCATTATTCAAAGATCTAAAAACACCGCTTGAAGAGGCGGCAAACATCATGGAATCCTTTGTAACAAATGAAGTAATATACTCGTTTGAGGGCAGACTTGATTTTTGCCATGATACTCCGTTATCAGTTGATCTGTAGGTAGGGGCACCATTATTTACACATGCAAACAGATGTCCGTTGCTTGCAACCCCGATAGACTGTATCAGCCCTGAATTTGCTCCATCGAATGTTCCGGTTTGCTCCCAATATTCCTTGGAATTAGCAGCAGTCAAACATTGCAAGAATACAAATGTCAATGCAAAAAATGTGTATGTTTTGTTTATCATATATATTTTAAGTTCATTTAACATCAAAAATACAAAAAGCCGCGCTAGTTTATAGCACGGCTTTTTGTTATAAATCATTTTTTAGGTCAAAAAATAAGAATTCTGGTATAAATCCTTGCAAACTGTCTAATGTCTGACAAGAACTCTTACAATCTTTGTGTTGGAATCTGAAGTAAGTACTCCAAAGAACACACCGGAATTTAATTGACTGACATTTACTTGCCAATTACCAGATTGATTTTGAATTCCATTTCCAACGTTATTTCCCAAGATATCATACACAATGCATGAGGTTGATATAAAATCTTTCGTTGAGATCACCGTAACCATTTCATCAGCAGGAAGGGGATAGACAGTAACTGCTTCGGATTGAATAGGTAATTCATCATTGATTCCTTCAAGAATAGTGTTATCTCCGGGAATATCGATATTAGTTAATACTACTCCACTACAACCGTCAGTTTGTCCGTAATCTTCTAATGTTCTGCTTTTTCCGCCATATCCGCCTCTATAATCTAAATTTACTCCTGTTGGTTTTTCAGGTAATGAAAAACCTATGACACCACCGCCACCGCCGCCGCCAGGACCATCTCGGTGAACCGTTACTCCACCTCCACTGCCGCCATAAGATTCAATTGAGAGATTACCTACAATGTTTTTTGTTTTGAAGATAACAGTTCCACCGCCACCACCACCTCCAGCACCATCATAAGGAGCATTTTTCACAGAAGTTCCATTTGATGAAATTTGACCACCCTCAACTACAATAACTTTTGCATCAATAATTATAATCCCCCCGCCGTCACCTCCATTAGTTCCACTTCCTTCATTTGAATGACCTGCACCGCCGCCACCGCCCATGAAGATTTTGTTACCTGAATTGTCAGTCGCATATCCGCCAATACCTTGAGAAAGATTTTTATTCCCCTGTAGCATTAAATCCCATCCGAAACCTCCTTTACCTCCACATCCACCGTTTGCACCACCTCCGCCGCCAGCATTATGATTATTACCCCCACCGCCTGCATTGGCAACCGCTCCACGTGCTGCACGATGTTCAGCACCAAGATAATTTGAAATACCATTACCCTTTAGAGCATATTTGGAAGAATCTTCGAGTCCGAAATAATCATCTAAATGTTCTTGAGGAGTAGTAGAGGCATCAATTGATTTACCGCCTGAAAAACCTGCACCATCAGCAATGATCGATTGTTTCAATCGTAAAGTATCTGAAACAGAAAAAGCAATTACTCCGAAAATGGTATCATTCCATTTCGGACATATTAATTTATCAGTTACATCATAATTTTTGAACTCAGGCACCCTTACGATTTGGACTTTTCCAGAGGAATTATACGACCTTGTAAGAGGTCTGTTAAGAGTAATAGTATTTCCTGTTATGCTTTCAATACGTGTAAACTCATAATTTCCTGCATCAGAGTATGATGTGACTTTACCATAAGCATCACTTTTAGTATAATTTACTTCTGCACCACGCATTTGGATAATTAGGAGCTTGTTGCCGGGGCAATATTCATCACCAGAGCCGACAATAGTTAGATGAAGCCTATAATCATCAATCGCTTTTACTTGACTATATGCACTCATTTTGGAACTTGAAGAGGGAGTAATTGCAGATGTATTTTCAAGAATTGATGAGTTGAAATATAATTTACCTTCACAACCATTTGTAGTGCCGTAATTATTTTTTGAATTAAGAATAATCCCGGCGATCCCTGCTTGTTTATTAATCAATATGTTGTCACGAACAGCCGATTGATTAAACATAATCACACCGTAAATATGGCATCAATCACGACACCAATCATAACAACCACAGCTACTACTCGAAACAATGGCCTGACCTATTTTAGAGCTCATGGTTAGCTATTTATATTTATATAAAGTTTTAGTTCT
>JACPWH010000103.1 GCA_016197185.1 Ignavibacteriota bacterium | reverse complement strand
GAGCACTTCAATTCTTCACTAAAAATTGCCGAAGCATCCGGCAATAAGAACCTCACGGCAAGAATACTTAGCAATCTCGGCGTACTGCACAAAGAACTTTCCAATAATGAAATTGCATTAGAATATTACAAAAAAGCTCTTGAAATAAATGAATCTTTGAATAACAAGTCAGGAATTGAAAGAGATTTAGGAAATCTTGGAATTATTTATATCTTTTTATCCGATTCACCTCTTGCGCTGGAATGTTTCCATAAGGCACTTGCATTAACTCAAGAACTTGGCGATAAAGAAGGAATAGCGAGGCATCTCGGCAATTTGGGAAATGTATATGCTACATTCGAAATTTATCCAAAGGCACTCGAATATTTTCTGAAATCTGCTGCGCTTTCCGAAGAGATAGGGAGTAAGGGAGGTCTTTCCGGTCAATTAGCCAATATTGGAAATGTATATTATTATATGGAAGAATATCAAAGTGCTTTGGTTTATTTGCTCAAAGCACTTGAAATAAATGAAGAAATTGGTGCGAGGAAGAAAAACCTTATTGTCTGTGGTTCTCTTGCCGCAGTCTATGAAAGAATAGAATCATGGAAAGAAGCAAATGAATTCAATAAAAAACATCAACTTCTCAACGATGAAATTTACTCTGAAGAAGTAAAAAAGCTTACTGATAAGGTTCTCTATGAGCGTAAGATTGCCGAAAGAGAAATGGAACTCGCCGTTGAACAGGCACGTAGCGAAGAAATTACCCGTCAAAAGCAAATACTCGAAGAACAGGCTGCCAAAATCCAACTAAAAAACACTGAATTGAACGAAAAGAATATTCAGTTGAATTCTGTAATCAGACAGTTGGAAGAAGCAAATGACTTTAAAATGAAGATTCTCGGCATTGCTTCTCACGACCTGAAAAACCCTATCTCAGGTATAAAATTGTCGGCAGAAATGCTTCTTAAATATGAGATGTCAGCTTCCGAGATTGTACACAGCCTCCAGATGATTACAGGCTCATCCAAACGAATGTTGGATATAGTAGTTAACCTTATAGATGTTGCCGCACGCGAACTTGGGCAAATAAAGCTATCGCCTTCTACGGTTGATATTGCTAAACTCGCATCAAATGCGATAAGCGAATACCTTGACCGTGCTTCAGAAAAGAAACAAATCTTGGAATTTTATACTGATGACAATCTCAGTATAACTGCAGATGAGATGAGACTAAGACAAGTCCTTGATAATCTTATCAGTAATGCAATAAAATATTCTGAATTGGGTAAAACAATCCGGGTTTCTATTACGCAATCAGCTAAAGGAGTTATTATTGCAGTTAAAGACCAAGGTCAGGGATTGACAGAAGAAGATAAGCCATTACTTTTCAAAGATTTTCAAAAACTGTCTGCACGTCCGACAGGTGGAGAAGGTTCTACTGGGTTAGGACTTGCTGTCGTTAAGCATTTGGTTGAATTGCATGGTGGCAATGTTTGGGCTGAAAGTGAAGGAAAAGACAAAGGGAGTACTTTTTTTGTTGAGCTTCCTGTCGTTAGTTCATAATGTGAATTAAAAGTAACTTACATTGTTTATACAATGTTTGTGTGTATCTGTTGGATTTATCGATAATTGCGTCTCTTTAGATTGGGCTTTTGATCCTGCAAGATACCACATCAATAATAAGAATACAATTTGCAAGTACTTTTTCATGGTAATTATCCCTATAAATTTGAAAAAGAGTGTGACTATTTCTAACTCACTTGGTAACGGTATAATCTCAGACGAAAAATAAATTGAAATGGTTACAAAGTTATCAAGTCTTTACAAATTATTAACATTTAGATAAACTAAAATCAATTTCTCACCGGGTTACACAGAATGATACGGAGTTGTATAGAGAATAAATTCAATGGACGGTTTGATTCTCCTACACCCTTATTCGTTTTCCTCCACAAGTACATACCGTTCAGATACTTCCTCCCCTATTGAATCTAAAAACCTGGAAGGACTCCCCAATACAAATCCTGTTTCACGATCATAAATATTAGTCGGGTACGTAATAAACAAACTTGACTTAGCCCTTGTAACCGCTACATAGAGCAAACGCCGTTCTTCCTCCGTATCTTCAAGCGAGCCGATGGATTTAGACGAAGGGAATTTACCGTCCAATGCCCATATAATGAAAACTGTATTCCATTCCAGTCCCTTTGCCGAGTGGATAGTCGAAAGTGTTACATATTCGTCGATAGAATCTTCGGGGTCAACATCAGTCGATTCAATTGGAGAATCCAGTGCCATGTCCGCAAGAAAAGTTGCAAGCGATGTATAGCGTTCAGCAATACCAAGAAACATCTCGATGTCTTTCCAGCGTTTTGCAAAATCGTCATATTTCTTTTTGAGAATAGGACGGTAGAACTCAGCAAAACGAACCGCCATATTTCCTATCTTCTCCAAGCCGTTACTTTCGCGTTTGAGGAGGTCGAAAAGGTCAACAATGCCCTCACTCGAACGGTAATTCTTGAGAATAGAATAATCCTTGAGCGTAAGATGTCCATTACTGATATCATCTATAATTTTAGCCGCAGTTCTCGCACCCACACCCTCCAGAAGAAGCAGAATACGATGCCATGCTACAACATCCAACGGGTTATAGACGCATTTATAGAATGCAATCAGGTCTTTGATATGAGCAGATTCAATGAATTTTAATCCACCAAACTTCCTGAAGGGGATATTCGCTCTGTTCAATTCAATTTCCAAATCAAACGACATATATCCAGAACGGAACAGCACTGCAATCTCGGTTAGTGGAATACCATTTTCACGGGCTTCGATAATTTGCTGCACAACGAACAGTGATTGCTGACGCTCATCGCTCATACTGACGATAATCGGGGCGACATTTCCTGCTTCCACTCCCACCAATTCCTTTTCATACCGTACTCCTGCGTTTCTGATAATCTCATTGGCAACCTCGAGGATCATTTGTGTGCTGCGGTAATTTCTTGCAATGGTAATTACTTTGCAGTCCTTAAATGACTTCGGGAAATTAAAGATGTTCTGATAATTTGCACCGCGAAATGAATAGATAGACTGCGCATCATCCCCTACTGCCATCACATTTTGTCTGCTTCCAGCAAGTTCGACCACAATTTGATGCTGGAGAGAGTTTGTGTCCTGATATTCATCCACCATCAAATAACGGTAGCTGTTTTGAATAATGTTTTTGAATTTGGGGGACTGAAGAAGCGAGAGCAGATACACGAGCAAATCGTCATAATCCATCAGGTTATGCTGACGTTTGTAGCGTATATACAGCTGAATAAGCGATTGAATCTGAGGAATCTCCTCAGTAAAACGAGGATAATGCGTTTCTACAAATTTTTCAACAGGAATACAACGGTTGATGGACGCACTATAGATTGCTATAAGCGTTTGCTTCTGCGGGAAAGTACGTTTGGACTTTTCCAAACCGAGTTGGGCACGGAGAAGGTTGATGGTATCTTCTGCGTCGCTTTGGTCGAGAATGGAAAAATTGGGTTCGATACCGACTCCTGCAGCGTATTTCCGTAACAGCTGATGAGCGAATGAATGGAATGTCCCGCCTGACACCTTATCACAACGTCCATCGAGAAGTTGCGAGGCACGGCGTAGCATTTCGGCTGAGGATTTCTTGGTAAAAGTCAGCAGTAGTATTTGTTCGGGTGGTACACCGTCTTCCACAAGCCGCGCTACACGATAGACGAGAGTACGGGTTTTGCCTGTGCCTGCCCCTGCAATCACGAGGGCTGCACCATTGGTGTGCATTACAGCTTCGTATTGCTCTGTGTTGAGTTCGTTATGATACGGGATTTTGTATTCTTTGGTCTTGTTCGGCTCTATGGTGACGAGAGCGGATTTTTTTTGGAGGATGAGTTTTTTCATTTGATTTCAATTTGTAATTGTATAGAGATTGAATAGATTTTGTATTTAAGTCAGATATTTATGAATTACAATCTTCTCCTTCAATCTATCAAACCTATCTGTTTCAATAACAATCTTCCAAATATTGTTGGTTTGGACCACCCTTTAATATATGTTATATCTATATCAGTTCCTCTTTTACCTTGTAAATCGTTAATTTCTATTAAATTATGTTGTATTAGATGCCTGTGATAACTGATTTGAATTGATGCTTGAGGTAAACTTTCATGATTATTGTTATAAGAAGCTTTTACAACTTCTAGAACTTTCTTATGCTTTTCATAAAATTCATTTGAATTATTAGACTCTCGCAATTTTGAATTATCTGACTCCCGAAGATAATAGAAATTTAACCAAACAATCTCTATATCATTTATATCTTGTATTATTTTTAGCAAATGTTTTGATTCTTGTAATTGCAATGTCTCATCTTGAATACCGTTCGCTACAATATTTGCAATATATTCTCTCCTCTCGTCACTTATTGCTCTCGATGCTTGCACAAAACCTTCTTCGATTAAATCGAGGAAATTCTCATTATCAAGCAAAACATTGATTTTCTCAATAGGAATTTTTGACAATCTTTCATCTAGTTCCTTTACATACTTACTTATTCTATCTATCCTTTGGTTTGGTATAATATATTTAACTAATTCTGCAATTAATGACCCTGCATAAGGAATTGCACCAAATGTTCCTGCTGCAAATACGGCTAGTAGGTCTCGGTTGTTATTTTCAAGTTGCTCATTTAGAGTCATATTAAGACATCATTTTGTTGAAAAATTCATTCACTAACCTCATTTCTTATCTTTGCATCCTTTATTTGACGGTTACTTTGTTCGTATATTTGCATTATCGTAATATATTTAAGACAAATGAAACATTATCTAAAAACTCATGATAAAAAGCCCATTACGATATTGAGCAGATTCTTTCCTTGTTACCCGATTTCCAAGAATTTAGAGAACCATTTGTAGGGGGCAGCTCAGTATTCGTAGCTTTGAAACAACTTAATCCAAACAAAAAGTTTTGGATTAATGATTTATACTTTGAGCTTTATAAGTTTTGGGAGTATGCCCAAAAAGACATGACCGGAGTTACTAACCAAATCCTTTCTTGGAGGACAGAATTTCAAAACGGCAAAGACCTCCATAAGTTTCTTGGAGAAAACATCTCATCATTTGAAGATGTGAAGAAAGCAAGTGCTTTCTTTGTTTTTAATAGGATTACTTTTTCGGGAACAACGCAAGCAGGAGGGTATTCGGAGCAAGCATTCTTGAATAGATTTACTGAAACAAGTATTGAGAGACTATCCCTTTTGAATGAGATTTTACAAGATGTTATAATTACCAATCTTGATTATCAAGAAGTTATCGAAAAAGATGGAGAGGATGTACTTATTTTCCTTGACCCACCATATTTTTCGGCAACAAAATCCGCACTTTACGGAAAGAATGGAAAACTTCACAAAGGTTTTGACCATGTGAGATTTGCAGAACAAATGAAGAATTGCAAACATAAATGGTTAATTACGTATGATAATTGCGACTATATAAAAGACCTCTTTTCATTTGCCAATATTACCGAATGGAATTTAATGTATGGTATGCGTAACCAAACCAAAGATTCCGACCAAGTAGGTAAAGAAATATTTATCTCAAACTTTACGACAACACCGAGATCGTTATATAAAACATCTAACAGATTAGTTTATAACACTACTGAAAATATGTTTGCGTTCTAAACCCCTTCCCCGACTTCACCTTTCCGATACACATTCTCTACAATATACAACGGACGATACTTGGTCTCATCATGTACCCTGCCTAAGTATTCCCCTATCATCCCAAGTGCAATAAGTTGCACTCCTCCCAAAAGCAGAACAATAATAACAATCGAAGACCACCCGGGAATCGTCGAATTAGTAAATGCCTTCACATAGATTATTTCGAGTGAATACAGAAACCCTATAAACGCAGTAAAAATCCCCAAATACGAAGCAAGTCGCAATGGTACCGCCGAAAATGACGTAATCCCGTCGAATGCAAACTTTATCATTTTGGAAAGCGTGTATTTCGTCTCACCCGAAAAACGCTCGTGACGCTCATACTCCAAGCCCGTCTGAGGAAATCCTATCCAACTGATCATCCCACGTATAAAACGGTGACGCTCTTTCATGGACGTAAGCACATTTACCACACGGCGGCTCATTATCCGAAAATCACCAGTATCCACAGGAATATTGACATTTGTAAGTTTCTTCAAAATACGGTAGAATAGTTTAGCAGTAAAGAGTTTGAAGAATGTTTCCCCGTCACGCTTTTTGCGCACTGCATAGACAACATCGAATCCTTCGAGGTGCTTGGCATAGAGGTCGGCTATAGTTTCAGGCGGGTCTTGTAAGTCACCGTCGATTACTGCCACTGCATTACCTTTGGCAATGTCGATTCCTGCTGTAATTGTTATTTGGTGTCCATGATTACGTGAAAGATTGATAAGTGAATAACCGATATTTTCCTCACAAATCTGCTTGAGAATATCGAAAGTCCCGTCACTCGAACCGTCGTTCACAAACAGCACTTCAATTTCCTCATTTTTAATCCCGAACCGTTCAAAGAAAATCTTGCGAACACCTTGCATCCGCTCAAAAAATTGGTGAGCAATTCCTTCTTCATTATACATCGGCACAACAACAGATAATTTCATGGGATTTTGAGAAGCGAAATGAGTAAAGTGTAATTATAACAAGAACAACATTTCTGCAAAAATATGATTTTTATGGCGGTTTAGAGTGAGAATTGCTCAATTGCTGCAAGAATTTCGTCAGATGCTATGTCTCGCACCGCTTTCCCTTCCTTACTTTGAATAGCCAACGACTGCGAACTCAAGGGCTTGAACCGGATATAATTCCACTCAAACGAAGAATATAGTCCAAGCGTAGGAATGTTAAATGCTGAGGCAATATGAATAACAGAAGTATCAGGTGAAATAAGTATTCGCGCTCGTTTAATCAATGAAACTGCATCCAATATCGAACGTGACTGAAACAAATTGATATTGGGATTATTTCCCTTTATCTCTGTTGCAAAATTCGCATCATTTGGAATATAATTTAACACAATCGGCAACCGAATTCCGTTGCATATTTTTTGCCATGTTTCTATCGGTAAATATCTACTTTCATTACCAGCTGAAATATTGACAACTACAGGAGTGCCTATTCCCCCGAGAAATCTCTCAACGAATTGTTCTGAATCTTTTAATGGGAATAATTCCGGTAGTAAATCTGATTGAGGAGTAATTCCGAGAGGTACAAGTGCTGCAAGGTTAGTTTCAATTCTATGATGATTGGGGTTGTTTAAATGATTGGTAGGATGTGTAAATATATTACTTTCCTCATTATTCCAACCGATTTTAATTTTGGCATTAGAAAACTTAGCTAAAAGTGAACTTTCACTCGAAGCGTGATCCTTTGGGTCGATCCATACATCAAATTTTTCTGCTCGAAGAGCAAACATCAACTGTACTATTTTCAAGTTTTTTTCGTAAATCCATATTTTCTGAATATGTGGATTGCTTTCAATAATTTTGTAATTTTTTCTCGAAGCAAGGATATGAATCTGTGCATCAGGATATTTTGTATGAATTTCACGAAACAGCGGTGTAGTCAGCACCATATCCCCATAGAGTCCTATTTGAACAATAAGAATTTTCATGCTTGCTTTTTAATATCAACGGTAAGCTCGTTTAATGCTTCAAGAACTTTTTCCGGATGAATTACAGAAAGTAATTGTTCACGAGTGGAAAGTACTCTGTGTGGTGATCGGTAAGGAGTCCAAAGCATAAGATTATCTACTATTCCGGCATATAACACTACACAAGGAATTTTCCATGCCGCCGCCAAATGTACGACAGAAGTATCAGGTGTAAGAATAACATCAGAAGATGAAAGCAGTGCTGCAAATTCATCAAAATTAGAGGTAAGGGGTGCACTTATTAGTTCAGTTGCTGCAGAAATAGCAATAAGTTCGTGTTGGAATGCCTTGCTTGCAAATCCTATTATTTCAATCTCTTCTGAATTAATCTGCTGAATCAATTTAATAAAATTCTCCCTCCCCCAGTATTTCCCCCAGCCTGCTGCAATATTGATTCCCAATCGAATATTTGTTTTTGACCCGAACGCTGTTTCGGCAGCATTTTTATATTGCAGAGGAATCGGGTATTCCAAATACAATTCTGAAGGTTTTGGATTAATCCCGAATACTGTGAGCATCTTTGCAGTCCGTTCTACAATATGAGTTGTTGTTTTATCAGGAATAGGGATTGAGTGTGTATAAAATCCACCAGGAGTATTCTCTAATCCAACAGAATATTTAGCATTTGCAAGTCTGATTATCAAACGTGATGTAGTGGAAGGATTATCCATGCAATCTATAATCACATCATAGTGCTCTGCACGTATGTTATTAAGTAATTTTATTGTTCCAAATGTTTTTTTCGTGTACTCCCATATTTTATTTATATAATGCAGAACTGCAGAAGAAGCTGCTATATTTTTAGAACCTAAAAGCACATCGATTTGCGCCGTCTCAAAATGGTGACGCAAAAT
This sequence comes from Ignavibacteriota bacterium, assembly GCA_016197185.1. Classification (GTDB taxonomy): domain Bacteria; phylum Bacteroidota; class Ignavibacteria; order Kapaibacteriales; family UBA961; genus JADJXV01. The sequence goes on along the minus strand of JACPWH010000103.1, from coordinate 5,038 downwards.
TCTTATAGATGGAATTGTAATAATCGCATCGCCAATTTTGTCATGCCTCAGAAACAATATTTTAGGATTTGGAGGTAAATCCATCAGTGGAGGTTGCGGTTTATCTGTACGGTTTTTCCTGCGCAATGATTGCAGGACTAATCGACGAAATATGAGTTCTAAAGATTTAAGCATAATGGATTGCCGCAAGATAATATTCAACAGATGAGCGGCAAAATTACGGAAATTCGCCTATATGATCTCGAACATCAGTATCTACTGATACTCACTATATGACGTAATGTGTTCCTCACAATTGACAAAATTTGTAAATTGCACCTAAATAAGTTCACAAAAAAGATAAGAAGCAACCAGATGGAAACAAAGAAACCGGTAATCCTAAGTGGCATAACACCAAGTAATAAATTGATGATAGGACATTATATAGGAGCAATACGTAATTGGGTTGCACTCCAAAATGAATATGAATGTTTCTTTATGGTCGCCGACCTTCATGCTATTACCGTGCGGCAGAACCCTGCCGAGTTACGCCGACATACACTCGACATAGCAGCAGGTTATATTGCCTGTGGTATTGATCCTGAAAAATGTGTGCTATTTATCCAATCTCATGTTCCCGAACATACACAATTGACATGGGCGTTAACCTGCTTTACAGGAATGGGCGAAGCAAGCAAAATGACGCAATACAAAGATAAATCTCAAAAAAACTCTGAGAGTAACAATGTCGGAATTTTCGCTTATCCGATTCTAATGGCTGCTGATATTTTGGTTTACCAGGCAGATTTGGTACCAGTTGGAGATGACCAAAAACAGCACTTGGAACTGACACGTAATCTTGCAGAACGGTTTAATTTTCATTATTCCCCAACATTTACTGTTCCTGAGCCGTTCATTCCACCGACAGGTGCGCGGATTATGAGTTTGCAAGACCCTATGAAGAAAATGTCGAAATCGGATGAGAACGAAAAGGCAACACTCTTTTTGGATGATTCGGATGATGCTATCCGTTCTAAAATCAAACGTGCAGTAACAGATTCCGGCACTGATATTCGTTTCGATGAGAAGAACCGTCCGGGATTATCGAATTTAATGACGTTGTATCATACTGCTACCGGCAGAACATTCGCAGAGATTGAGAAGGAGTTTATAGGATTAGGATATGGAGAATTCAAAGAAGCGGTTGGTGAGGCGATGGTTGGGTTGATGCGTCCAATTCGTGAACGTTTTATTGAGCTTCGCAGTGATCCTACTATGCTTCATGATCTTTTGGCAAAAGGTGCTTTTATATCACATATTACACCCTGCACTAATATTTTGTGTTAGTACATAGCAATAAGGCTTCATAATGAACGGGGTGTGAGTTCTTCCATAAGAATAGTAGTACTGGGTCTATTCCCTTCAAATACCTTATGAGGGAGTAACTGTTCAATTGCATCTTCGCTCATTTTTGCTGCTTCAAGTTCTCCTCTTGCTTCATCCTCTGTTTTTCCTTGCATTAACGCTTCCGTTTGGGCAAAGAAATTTGCCATTAGTTTTTCTTGATGACTGCCCAAAGGATCATGCGAACGGGCAGCAGCTATAAAATCACAAGGAATAAGTCTTGTACCCTGATGCAATAATTGGAAAAAAGAATGCTGACTGTCAGTGCCCGGTTGTCCCCAAATGACTGATGCAGTATTCCAAACTACCCTTCCTCCATTTTTTCTCACAAATTTGCCGTTGCTTTCCATTTCTGCCTGCTGTAAATATGCAGGGAGAAGGCGAAGATATTCGCTATATGGTAATATTGCATGTGATTCCGTACCAAAGAAATTGATATACCATATATCCAAAAGTGCAAGAATCACAGGAATGTTATTTTCAAATTCGGTATAACGGAAGTGTAAGTCCATAGCCTCCGCACCTTCTAACAGCTCGACAAAATTCTCGAATCCGACTGATAGAGCAATTGGCAAACCTATAGCCGACCACAACGAAAATCTACCCCCTACCCAATCCCAAAAGATAAATACATTATCAGGATTAATTCCAAACTCAGTTGTTGCCGGAAAATTCGTTGAAACCGCTACAAAATGTTTAGCAATATCATCTTCTTTTGCACCACAGGATAGAAACCATGAACGTGCAGAATGTGCATTTGTCATTGTTTCGTCGGTTGTGAATGTTTTTGAGGCAATAATGAAAAGTGTAGTTTCAGGTCTAAGATTTCTTAGTGTTTCCGAAAGATGAGTTGAGTCGATATTCGATACAAAGTGAACTTTCAAACCCTTTTTGGAATAGTGCGCGAGTGCATGAGTCACCATTTTTGGACCTAAGTCCGAACCACCGATTCCTATATTCACAATATCTGTAATCCCCTTTCCTGTAAACCCTATATGCTCACCCGATCGAACTTGTTCAGTAAACAATTTGATTTTATGAAGAACTGCATTTATTTCCGGCATTACATCTATTCCATTTAACACGACAGGTGTATTTGTTCTATTTCTCAAGGCAGTATGGAGTACCGAGCGGTTTTCGGTAGTATTGATTTTCTTACCATGGAAGAGGAATTCAATAGATTCTTTCAACCCTGAGGCAACTGCAAATTCAATAAGCAGTTTCTTTGTTTCAGCAGTAATACGATGTTTGGAATAGTCTATAAGGGTGGATTCAAAAACAAGTGAAAACTCCTTAAAACGATTTTTTTCTTGTGAAAAAAACTCTCGCAAATGCAAGTTCTTTATTTTTTCAAAATGTTCGAAAAGTGCTTTATATTGCGGAGAGTTCATCATAACAAATTATTTATCTTATAGTTTTGGAATACTCTACCAATCAAAAAACATTCTAATAATCAAAAAAGAAAGAACCTGATGAATTCAAATGTTTATAGAAAATACAAGCTAAAGGCTATATACAACCCGGGCGGGATCGAACACGAACGAAAGATACAATTTCAACACACATTTAATCCTGTTGGATTACTTTCAACTAATTTGAACTCATAGTATAACAATTGTAATTTTACTAAAACAATTGAATAAAAGTGAATTGCTCATAATAATTGACGAGTAAAACATATTATGTTTTCAAGCAATTAGATTCATTACTTCACGTATTTTTTGCTCGTAAAAGTCTAATTTTTCCGGTGTACGTCTTGCTAGAATCTGATATGCTTTGATTGCCTCGGAATAAGCACCTTGTTTTTCATATATCATCGCCATTGTTTCAGTTACCATAGTAGGGTCAATTTGTGAAGGTGTACTGTTTTTCACGTTTTCTTGGTGCGTAACGGGAATACGAACCTTTTCAAGTCGTGCTGCTAATTCTTCAAGAGGAGTTCGCTTTTTCTGCACCTGTTCATCTTCACTTTTATTTGTAGTAGCAGGGGTGGATTGTGAATTTGCCGGATTTGATTTACGGAGAAATTTTGGAAAGGAGGGTAATTCTGATAAAGAGTCGAGTGAAGAATCGAAAGAACCTCCATTTTCAACACGCAGAGGTGCAAACTCTAGCCCAGAAATAATATTAATGCTGGTAGATTTTATTGAACCTATAAAATATGGCGGGGCTTTTACAGTTTCTATGATACGTAATGGGCTGAATTGCTTTTGAGATATTATTATATCTCCATCTTGAGCATCTTCACCCTTAGATACTGATTTAACGTGATCTTTCTCGAGTACTTCGGAAATAACTTCAGAACTAACAATTGTAGATTCAGGTTCTACTTGTTCTCGATCCTCAATCTTATACTGAACAATATCAGGATTTAAATCAACTGAAAGAAATTCTTGCCCAAAGACTTCAGATTTAGATTCTTGACTCGTTTCAAGTTCAGAAATTGTTGCTTCAGTCTCAACAGAAGAATGCTCTTGTTCTGAAACTTCATTATGTAGGTCAAGTGATTCAATTTCTAACTCTAATGGTTCATGTTGTTCCTGCATGAAATTTTGCAACCCTGAAATTTCAGTACTTACTTCCGAATTTGCAATCTCTGGTGCAGGCAGTTCAGATTCTGCTTCATTGAAACCAACATCTAACACCGATGTTTTAGAATCAGATTCTTGAGTATCTAATTCTTGAAGTGAACTTTTAGTTACAGGGTTAGTAATCTCCTCATAGAAATTGAGAAGAGGCTTAAAGAGTGGAAATAATGATAATGCCCTATCAATAATAGTAAGTGCTTTGGTCTGATCATCTAACACCAGATAAGCACGGGCAGCTACTATATAAGCTATAGGATAATCATAATAATACTCTAATCCGTCAAGACACAACTCTATCGCTTCGCTCGGATGCCCCTCGAGAATTAATTGCTCTGCTTGAACGGCGAATAAAGGTGAAACTGAAATCATTACTATTGTAATCTTCCTAAAAATAATTGAAATATCAAAATAGAATTCACAAACGCTATGCCGTTTTTATCCCTTCAAAGATTTATCTGACTGATATTTTGAGAAATTTCCTTTTACCTACCTTGAAAAGTCTTTGTGACGATATATCTACCGAATGACTTACATCCGACACTTTCTCTCCGTCAATACTTACTCCCCCACCTTGAATAAGTCTCCGTGCTTCATTTTTAGAAGGAGCAAGTCCTGACGACACAAGAATATCTACCACTAAAAGTATGGGTTGTGCTGATTCAATTGTCAGCTCTTCAATTACATCCGGTACATCTTTTTTTACAAAAATCTTCTCAAACTCCTCGAAAGCATTGCGCCCAGCTTCTTCACCATGATAGAGCGAGGCAATACGTACTCCGAGTTCAACCTTTGCTGTGCGAGGATGCAGTTCACCGGATGCAAGCCGCTCTTGTATTTCAGTTACTTCTTTCATGGTGGCATTCGCTGCATAGTGAAACCAGCCGATGATAAGCGAATCGGGTATTGACATTGTTTTACCGAACATATCCTGAGGAGTATCGGTAAGACCAATATAATTTCCGAGAGATTTGCTCATTTTCTCAACTCCGTCCGTACCTTCGAGTATAGGCATTATCACAATACATTGCGGTTCGACATTGTACGCCCGTTGAATATCACGTCCTACC
>JACPWH010000282.1 GCA_016197185.1 Ignavibacteriota bacterium | reverse complement strand
GAACCCGAATCTGAACCTAAACTTGAACCTCAACTTAAACTTAAAGAAAATATAAAGATAATATCTAAAGATATTACAGCAGGTGCTGTGGAATACGGTAATCAGGAAATTAATCGATTTTTAGATTTAATAAAAAATTCCTTTCACCTACAAGTATTGGATGACACGATTCAGACCAACAGACGCTACTGTTATCTTGCACTAAAAAAGTTTAGCGCGCCCCACCTTGAATCTATTATCGCAGTGGCAGCACAGGATGAATTTTGGAAAACCAAGATTACCTCGTTTAAAGATTTATACTACAAGGGCGTGAAGATTGCTTCGAAGATAAAAGAATTACCTGTAATAACTAAAATATCGTAATCTTATGTTTCCCATTCAAGAGCTTATTGAGAAAAAGGTGCAGCAAAAAATAAATGATGGGTATTTTTTCCCAGAAGTATTTGAGAATCTAAAATCTCCTTTATGCGTAAAATGTAATAAAATATTAAAACCTGAGCAAGCGCACCACTGGGGGAAAGAAGTTAAAGGTTATTTTCAATGGGCTTTGTGTGATTGTTTTCGTACTGCAGAGGCGCAAGTAAAACAAGCAACAGCTTTGTCTACAAGTTTGAGAACACAATGTGATTGCGTGGTGTTGGTGCAAGGTCGACCATGCTTTATCACAGAAAATGAGAAAGATCAGTACCTTCAGCGAATTATGGGAGGATCCAAGGCCGTAATGATTCGTGATTATGTGTTCGACAAGATTTACCCCATTATTCCGTTCGAAGAATACCAACAAGATCAGGAACGAAGGGATAAAGAGGTGGAGACAAGATTTACGACAGGAGAATGAATGTGTTGTGTTGCAGGGTTATAAATTCAGGAAGAGCAAAATAAAAAGGTTATGGAATGCAGTAAAGAGATTGCCGCAGTGCTTGAAAAGTACCAAATGGGGTTACAGACGGCTCCGACCATCACTCTCGTACCCCGTGTGAAGCAATAGGAGCCCCGTGGTGAGGTTTTTATGTCACGAACCATGTCTGGGAGGTAGAGATGTTAAAATCGTGTTCCTATGAAGAATTTCAAAGAAGTAGTTTTGATGGTGGCCAGCGCAATATTAGTTGGAGCAGGAAGTGTATGGGTAGGATCGTTAATTACACGCTGTGCGTTATGATGTTTCTTTTTGGAATGATATTCGGATGGACAATTGGCATTCTTTTTATCCTTATTAATCTCTGGCTTACAAAAAAGAAATGCGTAGAATTACCGGAATATCTAGGCAAAAAAATAACACCAAGATCATGGAAGCCGCATGGAAGCATCACCATGCCCTCTACAGATTTAGAGGAAGCACGTGAAAAGATATTGCAGGAAAATTCCTCTCAAGGGAAAGCAACGAAATTGGAAGAATTGATATGACACTAATAGACGGTACCGGGCCAGTGCGCGATTACGGATGTAAAAGCCATTGGCCCCACGATTATCATCCCGTATTTGAAGATGAAAAGGTGAAGGTAGAAGTATGCCATTTGTGCGGGAACCATGTGTATTTTAATAAGGGGAAATTAGGACGAGTTGATAATACGGCTTACTATAACGCGCATATCAGGAATTTTATACAACCCATAACTCAAGAACATAAAGAGCTATATCATAAGTTGTACAAACGTGAAGAATGTAGATACGAATTGAAATAAGTATATGGCAACAAAATGGACATTCACTAAAAAGTACGCTGCATCAAATGCTGAGGCTGTTGAAATTTTTATGTTGGTATTACGTTTTCTTTCCGTATCTACTATTACCCAAGAACAATATAATACTTTAACAGAAGTGCAAAAAAGATATTTTGAGGAAGAAAAATAAATATGCGTTAAATAAAGTTTAGGGCATGGGATAAAGAAGAAAAAAAATGGTATGCACCAATCCATAGGGCCCATGAAGGTAAGCTTTTTGAACTTTTAATAAATTTTTCTGGTGAATTAACGATGCATAATATTGAAGGGTTATTTCATGAAAGTTTATTTCCGGAAAGATTTATTCTAATGCAGTACACAGGCCTCAAGGATAAGAATGGGAAGGAGATTTATGAAGGGGATATAGTCAAACATTCTGATTATACAGAACCATTGAAGGTTTATTTTGATGATTGTGCACAATTTCGTTTACAGTTGAGAAATTGTGGGAACAACGAGCCAATTAATTCATTTGAGGATGAAGTAGTCGATAACATTTACGAGAATCCTGAATATGGATCCAGTTCATCTAAAACCATCTCATAAGAAGTTTGCAGATACGTATTTAGAGACTTCTAATGGTACTAAAGCTGCGTATGAGGCTTTTAATGTGACTAATGATAATTCAGCAGCAGTAAATGCTTCACGTGCGCTAAGATACGATAAGGTGCAGGAGTACATTCAGAGCCAGGCAGAGGGAGCTGCTTCACGTGTCACAGAGTTGAGCCAAAAAGCTAAGAATGAGGCAGTTAAATTAAATGCAAATAAAGACATACTTGATCGCGCGGGACATAAACCAGTAGATAAAACACTCAATGTAAACGCAGAAGTGGTTCCTACCATAAACCCAGAGCTCTTAAAACTAAAGGAGGAATACGAAGAGAAACTCCGAGGATTTTACGCTCAATATGAGCCTACTTAGTGGCGTTTCTATTCTTGCTTTTATTCAAGAACACAATATCAAGAATGAAAATGGAGTTGCGATAGATTTCAGAGACCACTTATTTCTTTTTGATATATATAAGGATTTTTCTACCAAATTGTGTGCAATGAAAGCAGCACAGGTGGGGATGACTACCTGTGAGATTATCAAGAGTCTTTTCATGGTGCATCACACGAAACTAAATGCGATTTATACATTGCCGACCGACTCAGATATTCAAACCATGGTAGGTTCAAAAGTGAATCCCATTATTGCTCAAAATCCAGTATTTCAAAAATGGACGGAAGATAAAGATACGATTGAACAGAAAAAGATTGGAGATTATTTTATCCACTACCGAGGTACTTTTACCCAGAAGGCTGCCATCATGATTTCTTCAGATGCGAACTACTATGATGAAATTGACTCGAGTAATCAGAAAGTTATTGAACTTTACGCATCGCGACAACAACATTCATCTCACAAAATAGAACACTATTTTAGCCATCCCAGCGCACCAGGATGCGGTATTGATATTCACTGGGGAAGAAGTGATCAGAAGCATTGGTTTATACGCTGTAGAGGTTGTAACGAAGAGCAATTTCTTGACTGGCCATATTCGATTAATGAAGAACGAAGATGTTTTCAATGTAAGTTTTGCAAAAAAGAATTATCTAGGGAAGAGCGTCGAGTAGGACGATGGGTGAAGAAGTACAAAGATCGTGAAGTTTCGGGATACTGGATCCCCTTATTGATATGCCCTTGGGTGAGCGCTGATGAGATTTTGAATTATCGCCGAGATAAGAGTGATGAATACTTTTGGAACAAAGTGCTTGGTCTACCCTTTGTTGGAGGTGATAATAAACTAGGTAAACAGCAGTTGATGCAGAATTGTACGGAGGTAGTCAATGCTCAAGAAGGACGCATTGTAATTGGCGTGGATACAGGGAAACAAATTCATTTAGTAGCAGGTAATTCACAAGGATTATTCTATTATTCCACCACAAGTAATTATGATGAGCTCGATTATCTACTTGGGAAAAGATGGAGAACGAGCATTGCAATCATTGACCAAGGAGGAGACCTTATTGGTTCTCGTAGACTAAGAGAAAAATATCCTGGACGGGTTTTCTTGTGTAGTTATGGTGAAGATCGTAAGACTGAAAGCCTCGTCAGGTGGGGGGCAAAAGATGAAGGTGGTACCGTTATTGTAGATCGCAACAGGATGATTCAATTTGTGGTGGATAATTTTACTGATAAACGTATCGCACTTCAGGGTACCGAGAACGATTGGTATGATTATTGGGTTCACTGGAATAATCTCACGAGAATCGTGGAGGAGAATGAACGTGGCATTATTAGGAGAATATGGGTACGCAATGGTGATGATCATTGGGCCCATGCTACGGTGTATTTCTGGGCAGGAATGACGAGATTTAGTAATAAGGGAAGTATAGTAGGCGCGGGAACAAAACTTGAGCCTAATAGTTATGTGGTACGTCCTGATCAAACAGTATCCATTGATCTTATCAAACTTGTACGTCAACAAGAAAATAAAGAGGGTGATGATTGGAGAATATGATGATTCTTCAAGTTGGTAGAGATAAAACTCAATTCATACAAGAGATAGTTACTGAAATGGTACGTGCAGGAGCTTTCGATGTGAGTAAAGGAAAGGTTGTTTTATCGTTTAATGATAATGTTCTTACGGATATTGAACTATTATTGCATCCCTATAAAAGAAAAGGCTTGACGATTCCCATATAAGGGATATAATGTAAATGCAATTTGAAGATAAGACCTAACTCTCGACCCGCACAGCGCGGTAACCGAAGCGGTCTGGTAGATGTATCAAACCTTTATAAGTTTGGTGCGTCTCCCAGTCCGCTTCTTTGTTTTTAAAACTTATTATGGCATCTATTTTAGATGGTTTTTACTCTCTGGGCGATCGAGTCAATAAACTGATTAGGGGAATGCAGGAAGAACAGAAAGAAGGGGTTGTTTCTGAAATGCTCCCTGAGTTAGATTTAGCCATGTCAGATGAAGAATTATCCAAACTTACTCAGAAATGGGAAAGGGCATGGAATGAATCTTCTGTGAAGGCAGAATGGGTAAAATATGGCGATGAGAATGAACGGTACTGGAAGGGAAAACACTATAGTCGTGTGGAAATGGAACAGATCCGACCGCTCGTTGACAACTTAATCTTTGAATCATTAGAGACCTTTTTGCCTCAGGCAACACGGAGAAATCCGGAACCCATGGTAACAATTGCTAATAAACAGGAGTCTAATCCTGAAATGCTAAAGATCGTAGAAACAATTAAGGATCGCCTTGCCTATTTAGCCGATGTATTGAAGATACGCTTGAAGATTAAAAAGGCGGCACGACATTGGGCTATATACCTGTTAGGGGTTGCAAAGGTGGGATGGGATACCTCGGAAGATGACATTACAGTTCGTGTGATACGACCAAAGAAACTCATTCTTGATCCTGAAGGTACAGTGGATGAGGATGGATATACCGGGAAATATGTAGGGGAATTCAGGAAGATGGAAGCAAGTATCTTAGTACGCATGGTCCCTAAAGTAACCGCATTTATCACTGAAATGGTGAAAGGGGAAATGGGTACTGATGTCCAATTTATCGAATGGTGGACGGATGAATACATGTGCTGGACTCTAGGAAGTAAAGTGCTCCTCAAGAAAAAGAATCCTCACTGGAATTACGATACCAACAAAACTGAACAAAAGGTTGATGATTACGGGTCAACCTCAACGAATGACGTGACAATTCCTGGGATGAATCACTTTTCAACTCCGCGCAAACCCTATATTTTTCTTTCAATCTTTAATCTGGGAACTCAGCCTGTAGATGATACTTCTCTCATCACCCAGAACCTAAGTAATCAAGATTTAATCAATAAAAGACTCAAACAGATTGATCGGAATGCAGACTCCATGAATGGGGGAATCGTAGTCAGTGAGGAACGTTCTGGATTAACTAAGGAACAAGCAGCATCTGTCACTGAAGCCTTACGAAGAGGGGGTACGGTTGTTATTCCTACAGGGTCTCCACGAGATGCAGTAGATCGTTTCACTGGTTCTTCATTGCCTCCTGACGTATTTAATCAATTGGTGGATACACGTAATCGTTTACGGGACACCTTTGGTACGAGAGGGAGTAGTCCTGCAGGTATTCAAAATGAAGATACCGTACGTGGCAAGATTATTGTACGTGGACTTGATACAGACCGTATTGGAGGAGGTATTACTGAATACTTAGAGCAATTATCAGATGATATTTACAACTGGTGTGTCCAGTTAATGTATGTATATTACGAAGAATTGCGCGGGATTAAGATTCCTAAATTGCTCGTAAGTGTTAAAGAAGGATCATTACTTCCCAAGGATTCTACCACGCTTGCCAATCAAGCAATTGAACTATGGTCTGCGGGTGCCATTGACCCCATGAGTCTCTTTGAACGATTAGAGTGGCCAGATCCTAAGAAAGCAGTGGAAAGATTGATTCAGTGGAAAACAGCTCCGCAAATGTTATTACAGGAAGGTCAACCTGGACAGCCTGGAATACCACCACCTGCTGCTCCTTCACCTCCACAAGGTCTACCTTTAGCACCTCAGGTTCCACCACCTAATTTAGAAAATGTATTAGCACAAGTACCCCCACAATAACGATGCCGAAGTTTTTAGAGAAAAAATTAAAGCAAGAGTACGGATCAAAGTCGAATATTCCCTATAAAATAATGAATAAAATGGGCGCCATGAAAGGGAATAAAGAGACAGAAATGGGAAAATCAATGGAAGCAAAACACCGAAAAGATATGGCTATGAAAATGGAAGCAACAAGAGTAAAACAGCGTAGCAGTAAATACTAACATACATGGGTCGTGTCGTTACCGGCGACCCCATAAATAAGCGGTATCGTAATAAGAAACATTATGTCAGATGAACAATTGACGCAGGTACGGCATGAAGGCGATAAGGCTTTCCCTGTACCAGAGGAGAAGGGAACTCCCACGGAGTCGTCATCCGAAAACAAACCAGCAGATATTGAGCCATCGTCGGGGGGCGAAAATACTCCGAGCGGTAAGGAAAAAGATCTGCATTTAGATGAACGTTTTAAGGAAGTTATTAGTCAGAAAAATGCTTTGAAGGAAGAAGCAAAGGAACTTCGACGCCAAGTAGCTGAGTTAGCAGAATTCCGTACCAAAGCAGAGCCTTTGATTGAGAAGTTCCAACCAAAAGAGGAAGTACAAATTCCTGAATGGTTTGGAGGCAATCAAGATCAATGGAAGGCGTTTAAGGCGAACCAGGAATCAATTATCAATGATGCTAAGGAACGCGCCATTAAAGAGATTGATGAACGTACCTCACAAGAACAACGCCGCATTCAAGAAGCGAATACGCATTTTGAATCTTCAGTTCGTTCTTTAGAGGAAGAAGGCAATGAAGTAGATAGAAACAAACTCCTGAAGTTTGTAATGGACAATGAGATGGTGGATGGGAAGGGACGATGGAATTACAAGGCAGGCTACAAGTTTATGGCTGCCATGGAAAAAGCCTCAGAACAACCCTCTACCTTACCTGCACGAAAAAAGCTCGCTGCTTCTACTACTTCAGAAGCAAAAGCAGAACAAGCACCTCGTGAATATAAGACTTCAGCAGATTTTAAGGGGGGAAATGCCCCTTGGTAGTAACTAATTAAGTTTATATGGCAGAACTTTACGGACAACGTATACAAACCACCGTACAGACAAAGTATCTTCCGTATGTGGTAGATACGATCTTGAATTCAAATGTATTATTTCAACGCATTGTACGAGCGGCTAAGAAATGGAGTGGTCGTACCCTGAGAGTCCCTGTGAAAGTGTCCAAGAATGTAACGGGCACTTCGTTCCGAGGATTTGATGTACTTTCGACTGCAGCTACTGATAACCGCCAGTTCATGGAATTTACTCCTTCATTCCACCAGATTACGGTGGCATTGCCTGGCGATGAACTTTCAGTAGCTGATACGGAAGACAAAGTATTGGATCTCATGAAGTTGAGTATCCAGTCTGATACGGAAGATATGGCAGATGATTTGGGAACTGCATTTTACGGAGATGGTACAGGCAATAACTCCAAAGATGTATTGGGTCTTGGTGCCCTTGTAGATGATGGTACCTCGATCGCTACGATTGGTGGTCTTTCTCGAGCTACTTTTCCTACTCTTGCAGGTACCGTAACTGCTTCCGCAGGTACGCTTACTCTTGCCAAGATTGATACTCTTTGGAATGCCGTCACTTCAGGAAATCAAAAACCTACGGTGATGATGACGACCGAATCAGTCTTTAGTTTCTTTGGTCAGCTCTTGCGCCCTCAGGAACGCATAATGAAGGATGCAGGTTTAATGAAAGGATTGAAGGGTGGTACTGGATTTGTGGGACTACAGTATAATGGTGTTCCTGTACTCATGGATGAAAAGGCAACT
>JACPWH010000086.1 GCA_016197185.1 Ignavibacteriota bacterium | reverse complement strand
CTACCCTTATCTCTAAAGACTCGCTCAGCTTCTTACGTCCTTCTGTTATTCCTGCAAGTGTAGGACGTGCAGCTATGGAACTTCAGCCTGGGCAGCATCATCTCCAAATTGCAAAAGATGGTGTGAAAATGGGGGATGTTCTCAAAGATTTAATCTTACAAACTCTTAAAATTACGGGTGGAAATCAAATCAAAGCTGCGAAGATTCTTCAGATTTCCAGAGCAAAACTCCGTTATCGAATCGAACAACTTGGGATTATTATTTCTCAGAAATCTATTTCGTAAAATATGCCCCTTAATTAAGCGGATAGTTCGTAATATTAAGTAGAAGGACAGATTTACTTTACATTTCAGTATTAGCAACATTGGTAAGTATTGAACCCTTCAAGGTGAGCTCAGAGTGATGTAACCAATTGTTCACGCTGATCTTGTCGAAGTGTTGGATACTTACCAATTTCAGTCCTCTACATTTAGATTAATTATGTCTCAATATTTAAAACACAAATCCAAGACAGCTCTTGCATAATTTATTTATTAAAAATTTATGGCAATAGACCTTTCCCGTCGTGCTTCGGCTGCTGCCGAATCGCAAACTCTCCGCATTTCTAATCGTGCAAAAAAAATGAAAGAAGAAGGAATTGATATTGTTTCGCTTTCTACAGGTGAACCGGATTTTAATACTCCCGACTGTGCAAAGCGGGCTGCGGAAGAAGCAATTGAAGATAACTTTACTCATTATACCGATTCGAACGGAATCTATGAATTACGAGCAGCAGTTGCCGATAAATTCAGGGTCGAAAATCATATTGCAGAAGCTACTGCTGATACAGTTCTTATTACATCAGGTGCAAAACAGGCTTTGATGGATGCTTTGGGTGCAATATGTAATGAAGGGGATGAGGTAATAATTCCTGCCCCATATTGGGTAAGTTATCCTGCAATGGTTACTTTAAGCGGAGGAACACCAGTCATTATTTCAGCCGGAATAGAACAGCACTTCAAAATAACACCTGAGCAATTGTCACAAGCTCTCACTCCTAAAACAAAATGTGTAATACTCAATAGCCCCAATAATCCTTCCGGTGCGATGTATTCCCGTGAAGAATTATCAGCACTTGCCGACGTTCTTGTTTCGCACAGCTGTTATATCCTTAGTGATGAGATTTATGAAAAAATTATCTATGGGGATATTGAGCACTGCAGTATAGGTTCTTTTGCTCAATTAGCAGGAAGAGTCCTAACTGTAAACGGTGTATCTAAAGCGTATGCGATGACAGGGTGGAGAGTTGGTTTCTTGCAAGCACATAAAGAAGTTATGAAAGAAGCATCGAAGGTTCAGGGGCAAACTACTTCTCATCCATCCTCTATTGCCCAGATTGCTTCGCTTGCCGCTGTTCTATATGCCTCTGAAGATGTTGAAAAAATGAGATTGGCATTTGTCAGGCGACGTGAACTTATATGCAGCTTATTGGATGAAATCCCAAAAGTCAAATACATGAAGCCGGATGGAGCATTCTATAGCATTGGTTCCCGGGGAAGCATTTGGTGCAGACGGGTATGTTCGAATTTCTTTTGCAGCAAGTGAGGAAACTATCTACAAAGGATTGGATCGCTTCAAAAAAGGAATAGTAAATCTGTAATTACTGTTTGGTTTATATTAAAGGGAAAAAATTAGATGGATAATACATTGGAATTACATTCGCTTAGGCGAGATTATACTTTGAATTCATTAGATGAAGCAATAGTATCATCCAATCCATTCGAGCAATTTCAACGATGGTTCTCAGAAGCCCAAGCAAGCGGAGTTCTCGAGCCGAATGCGATGACACTGGCTACTGCCACTTCATCAGGTATTCCATCAGCACGGGTGGTACTCCTGAAAGGGATGGACGAACATGGCTTTATGTTTGCAACAAATTATGAGAGTAGAAAAGGTGAGGAATTACTTGCAAACCCTTATGCAGCACTGTTGTTTTTTTGGGGCGATATGCAACGTCAGATTCGAATTGAAGGAACTGTTGAGAAAGTGAGTAAAGAAGAATCAGATAATTATTTTAAATCTCGACCTCGGGAAAGCAGAATAGGTGCATGGGCATCAAAACAAAGTAAAAAAGTAGAAGGAAGGGAGCAACTTGAAGAAGAATATAGTGCCATGACAATGAAATTTGAAAACCAAGAGATTCCATTGCCTGAATTTTGGGGCGGATTCAGAGTTGTTCCGGTTATGTTCGAGTTTTGGCAAGGCAGGGCAAATCGTTTGCACGATAGAATATGCTACCGTTTGATTGATGATATATGGGAAATTGAACGACTATATCCTTGAGTTTTTTCTAATAAATAGTACAATGGATTTTTACGATCATACAACAGAAGGAAGCCGTCTGGCATCCCTAAGGGAAATTGAAATTATCGGTTCAGAAAATGAACGGATTTTTGATGATATTGCT
>JACPWH010000281.1 GCA_016197185.1 Ignavibacteriota bacterium | reverse complement strand
CTTAACAATCCTATTTGATCAAGGGGATAACGTAAGTTTATTTCTAAATAGTTAAAACATTTTCTTATCTCCTCCTTGATAAAGGGAGACAAAGAGGAATTTCTTCAGTTTTTAAATATCAAGCATACGTAAAGAATCCCTTACCCGACTTCCGTCCCAAACATCCGGCAGCTACCATCTTCCTGAGAAGCGGGCATGCACGATATTTATCATCGCCCAAACCTGTATGCAATACCTCCATAATGGAGAGGCATACATCCAAACCGATGAAATCGGCAAGGGTCAAAGGTCCCATCGGGTGATTCATACCAAGTTTCATAACGGTATCGATGTCTTCTGCCGAAGCAACGCCTTCCATCAAACAGAATACCGCTTCATTAATCATCGGCATAAGAATACGATTGGAGATAAAACCGGGATAATCCTGAACACTTACCGGAGTTTTTTGGAGATGTTTGGCAAGTTCTTCGATAACTGAATATGTTTCATCGCTGGTGGAGAATCCGCGAATGATTTCACATAGTTTCATAACCGGAACCGGATTGAAAAAGTGCATTCCGATAAATTTATCGGGACGGGAAGTAACCGCTGCAATGGAAGTAACCGAAATAGAGCTTGTATTGCTTGCAAAGATTGTATGCGGTTGACAGATTGAATCCACTACTTTGAAAAGTTTCACTTTAATATCGAAGTTTTCACTTGCTGCTTCTATGATTAAATCTGCATTTACGGCAGCTTCCTCCAAATTAACCGATGGTGTAATCCTTTCTAATGTATCAGATTTAACATTTTCGTCAATTATCCCTTTTTTAACTTGACGACCCAAATTTTGCTCAATAGCTGAAAGCCCTCGATGCAGAGATTCCGTATTAACATCAATCAAAGTGACAGTATAACCATATTGGGCAAACGTGTGAGCAATGCCATTGCCCATCGTTCCCGCACCAATAACGACAACATTCTCGATAGCCATAGTTTTCCTTTATAAATTGAAAAAGAGGGAAGGATTTGTAATGTAAGAAATGTGAACGCAAAATTACGAAAATAGAATTGCCTTGCAATTCTATTTGAGCGGTTTGAAAAAGTTTTTAGAATAATTTGAATACATTTTCATAGAATCTTGTTGCAAACTCCGGCTCAACAGATTGTAGTTTTTTTCCCATATTAAATTATCAATACCAAACCATTTGATTCCTAAACTCGATACTGGAGATCGGTTTGTAGGAACCAATTCAGTAATCTCCAGAAATCCAAATCAGGAATATTTTATTGAATAATCACATCATTCAACAAATATTGGCTTGGCAATTACAAGCCAAGCGGACTTTAAGGCAATCTGTTAGGCCAACCGGAACCCAAACAACAAATAGGTTTGCGAGGAGAATATGTATTTGAGGATATGAAAAACTCTACATCTCCCATATCTCGTTTACTTTACAATTCTAAATGAGCTGACCCTTCGAAAGTAAGATAAAGTAAGAAAGAAAAACAGTAAAGGCAATTCTTTATATAGAGTCATATCACCATAAATGAATTTCTCTATGATTTTTTGAAATTTTGGGAAATATTGCCGATAAGCACTACAAACACTGTATTTTTGCATTATTACTATCGTTAAAAATTTAGATAACCAATGAAAAACTATGAAAATCCCCTTATCAAAACTTGCTCATGCCCGTAGCGGCGACAAAGGCGATGCCGCCAATTGCGGCGTAATTGCCTACAAAGAAGAATGGTATCCGCTTCTCAGAGAAATATTAACAGCCGAACGTGTTAAAAAACATTTCGAAGGTATTTGTCTTGGAGAAGTGGAACGGTTCGAAATGCCTAATTTATGGGCAATCAATTTCCTGATGCACAATACACTTGGTGGTGGTGGAACTGTATCGTTAAAATTGGATGCACAAGGAAAGACAATTGCAACGGCAATGCTGATGATGGAAGTGGAAGTACCGGATACTCTGTTCAATTAAGGACTTGAACAAAGTAACTACATTACAACAAGAATGCTTATGCCTATCATTGAGAGCGAGTCTTCAACCGAAGAATCTCGGTTTAATCGGCACATGAGTATTATGTATTTGCTTTGTAAAGATATTTTAGAGCTATTTGGCTATGTATTTCCCTTTCCCCTAATATTCATATAGTACTTGATATAATTATAGAGATTCCATTAACCTTAGATTCTTTACCCGAAGACTGTAAATGACATTTCATCTTTTTATCAAATAACAATTGAGAAATTAGTAGATAAGTATCTTATTGCAATTGGATATACCCCTTGTCTTATACTGACACAAATAAATATGCTTAAATGTCATTGCATTATTTTGCATCCGGCTCGGGACGACAGTCAGAAACTGTAAATGACATCTTTTGTTTTAGCTTTTGTGAAACTAAATTATAAACACTGTATGGAAAATTGGAAAGAATCTCCAACAGGATTTCACAGAGAGCTATAGAGTTTCATTAAGCATATAAGTAAATCTCAAGATTCAGTTAAACTGAGATTCTTCAGACCAGAAGACTCCTTGTGAATGACTGATTCTCGAGTACATTCTTTTTTGTCATTGAATTATTTTGCAGTTGACTTTCGCGATTGCCACGAACTCAGAATGACACACCAAAGCATAATATTTATAAATATATTACGTCTGATAACATCACAAACTTTATGAATGAAATCACCCTACGCACAGTTCAATTCGACAGTCCAAGTGGAAAACCGATTGTTGCGGATATTCGTTCAATAGCGGGTGGGAGTAAAAAACCCATAGTATTGGTCTTGCATGGTTTCAAGGGATTCAAGGATTGGGGCTTCTTCCCGTTTGTATCTACTGAACTGGTGAAACGTGGTGCAATCAGCATCAGCATTAATTTTTCACTGAACGGTTATGTGGTCGGATCGGACAAAGTAGAGAACCCCGAAGACTTTGCCCGCAATACCATTTCATTGGAAATTGAAGAAGTTATATTGACAGTGAGTAAAATACTTGACAGTTCTTTTTCTGAATTTTCAAACAGAGACGGCAATGTTTTTTTACTCGGACACTCCCGTGGTGGCGGAGTTGCTCTCATTTCAGCTGCAAAAGACCGTAAACGCATACAAAAAACAGTAGTTTGGAATTCTATAGGAACATTTGAGAGATTCACTGAACGTCAAAAAAAGATTTGGCGGGAAACAGGAACATTTCAGGTAGAAAATTCGCGCACCCACCAAACGCTTGGCATGAATATTGATTTCCTAAATGACATCGAAAGTCATTCGGATGAATTCTCTTTGCTTGCAGCCGCAAAAGAACTTGATTCCTCACTTCTTATTATTCACGGTGAACAAGATATGACTGTTCCTGTGAGAGAAGCAAAAAAACTGGCAGAACAAGCTGGGAATATTCAACTCCAAATAATACCCTCTACCGGGCATACTTTCGGTATCACGCATCCATTCGAGCAAACTTCGGCGGCATTAAACATTGCTTTGGATTATACGTGTACATTCTTCGGTTTGTAATTTCGGTTTTATTGTTTTCCTATGAAACGCGCTCCATTATTTCTTGTTGTGATACTGCTTGCAGGTTGTGAATTATTTACAGTCGGAAGTCGTAAACCTCAGGTGCAGGAGATTAGCCAACGCTCGTCGATGGGTGCTGTGTATTTATTCAAAGCTGAACTTGACAGTAATAATGCATCGGCGGCTACCGAAATTCTTGCACGATCGAACGGCAACCCGCTCCTTGCAATAGAGAAATACGAACTTTTCGATGAAATGAGCCGTATCGGTCGGCTTATTGCCAAAAAACCGATTACCCTTACCCGTACAGACACTCTCTCTACTACCATGCAAAGAGTCAAAATTGAATTTGACTACTTAAAAAACATCACATTTACTACCCAGAAGATTGCTGATTCGTGGTTTATTGTCGATATTGCCGAATAGCTCATCTCCTCCCTATTTCTCTTAATCAATTAAAAATAGCAGTTCTGCATCAATACTTTGTGTGTTAACTTAGAGTATTTTTAGGTTTTTCGATATTGCTAACTTGGTATCCAATTAGCTTTTTTGAAAAAATGTACAGTTGGTAATTTGGCAAAAAATATATTTAATGTCTGCCTCTATTGCAACACATTCATTGGTTTTGCTTAAAGTAACAGATATGTCATGTAGAGCTTAGTCAAAGTCTTTAATACTTGTCAATTTCTTGAATGATTGGCAGACAATATACCGCAGTAAGTAATATTTCTTGGTATTGAATATATTAGTAAGAGAACAATAATCCCAACTTTTACTATCAATTCATCTTTGTAGGACAAAATATCAAATCTCCATCTTGTTATTGCGTCTTAACCTTCACTTTTTTGTTTACAATTCAAAAGTGAAATACCATGAATCTCCAAAAATTCACACTCAAATCTCAAGAAGCACTGCAAACAGCACAAGAAATTGCGGCGAATTATAATAATCAATCAATTGAGCCGATTCATTTACTTGCTGCTTTGATTCAAGACTCCACAGGAATTATATCCCCGATGATGCTGAAACTCGGTGCAAATATGAACTACCTGAAGATTAAAATCAATGAGCAACTTGAAATGTTGCCCAAAATTGCCGGCTCAACCACAGCCAATCATTACCTTTCTTCGGGTATTTCGGCTGTAATGGAATCTGCCCTCAAAGAAGCGAATGCAATGAAGGATGAATATGTGAGCGTAGAACACCTGCTTATTGCGCTTGCCGAACAAAAATCCAATGCTTCACAACTTCTTAAAGACCAAGGCGTAATAAAGGAATCCATCCTGAAGGTTCTTACGGAATTTAGAGGCAATCAACGAGTAACCGACCAAAACCCCGAGGATAAATACCAAGCACTTCACCGATATGGCAGAATACTGAATGATGAAGCTCGTAAAGGTAAGATTGACCCCGTTATCGGTCGAGAAGATGAAGTAAGGCGTGTATTACAGGTACTTTCACGCCGCACAAAGAACAACCCTGTACTTATCGGCGAGCCGGGAGTAGGTAAAACTGCAATCGTAGAGGGAATTGCGCAACGAATTGTATCAGGTGATGTTCCTGAATCACTCAAAACCAAGACCATTGTTGCGCTTGATATGGGTGCATTGGTTGCAGGTACAAGTTTTCGAGGACAATTCGAGGAACGGCTGAAAGCTGTCATCAAGGAAGTAACCGATTCCGACGGTGAATTTATTCTTTTTATTGATGAATTGCACACTCTCATTGGTGCGGGAGCAACTTCCGGCAGCATGGATGCTGCTAACATTCTCAAACCTGCTCTCGCCCGAGGTGACTTGCATTGCATTGGCGCAACAACCCTTGATGAATTTCAAAAACATATTGAAAAAGACCCTGCCCTCGAACGCCGTTTCCAAAAAGTAGTAGTGGACGAACCGACTGTTGAAGATACAATCTCAATCCTACGCGGACTAAAAGAACGGTACGAAGTACACCACGGGGTCCGCATTACAGATGGAGCTATCGTTGCTGCTGCTGAGCTTTCCTCTCGCTATATAACCGATAGATTCCTGCCCGACAAAGCAATTGACCTGGTGGATGAAGCAGCAAGTAAACTTCGTATTGAAATTGATTCGATGCCTGAAGAACTTGACTCAATTGAACGTAAAATCCGACAGCTTGAGATTGAACGGGAGGCACTTTTGCGGGAAATTGGAATGCATAAGTAAGATATTTTTTTAATTACTTTACTTATTCTAAAGTTTAAAACAAAATTTGGCAAGTATTTGTACATTTCGACTCCGCTCAATGTGACATAACTTTTTTATTATTCAAAAAATAAAAGAATTGTCATGCTGAGCGGAGTCGAAGCATCTGATACTTACCTATTTTTATACACTTTATTAGTCTGCACCCATCCATTCTTCCCCCAATTTTAAAAGATAAATCCAACTAAATACAGAATATCCGCTTCTTTTTATGTATGGTTCTTGGCGTGGAACGAAGTTTTCCGTAATTTTGTAGATTATTTAGAAATACAACATCAATTTTCATTTAGTTCCAAAGGTTTTATGTTATGCAGCATGGTCAAATTGTACAAGTGATTGGTCCTATTGTGGACATCGAATTTCCTGCCGGCACTATTCCTCCTGTCTTAAACGCCCTTAATATTCCCCGTGTTTCAATTGCTACCGGCGAAGAAGAAATATTAGTCTGCGAAGTTCAGCAGCACTTGGGCGAAGACCGTGTTCGTACCATTGCCATGGACTCTACAGATGGTCTCGTTCGTGGTATGAAGGCAATTGATACAGGCGAGCCGATTATGGTTCCTGTTGGACCGGAAGTTCTCGGACGGCTGATTAATGTTATCGGTGTTCCGATTGACAACAAAAGTAAAGTTATCAATTCCAAAATGCATTACCCGCTCCACCGCCCTTCCCCGGCTTTCGATACGCTCAGTACCCGTAAAGAAATGTTTGAAACAGGTATTAAGGTTATCGACCTTATCGAGCCGTTTACCAAAGGTGGTAAAACAGGACTTTTCGGTGGTGCAGGTGTGGGTAAAACAGTTATTATTCAAGAATTGATTCACAATATCGCAAAGAACCACGGAGGTTATTCAATTTTTGCCGGTGTTGGAGAGCGTACCCGTGAAGGAAATGACCTTTATGGTGAAATGACTGAATCAGGAGTTATCGACAAAACAGCACTTGTGTTCGGACAAATGAACGAACCGCCGGGTGCCCGTGCCCGTGTTGCGCTTACTGCTCTTACAATGGCAGAATATTTCCGTGATGAAGAAGGTCGTGACGTGCTTTTGTTTATCGATAATATTTTCCGTTTTACGCAAGCAGGTTCTGAAGTATCCGCTCTTCTCGGACGGATGCCGTCTGCGGTGGGTTATCAGCCTACTCTTGCTACCGAAATGGGACTTTTGCAAGAGCGTATCGCTTCTACCGATAAGGGTTCTATCACATCCGTTCAAGCTGTATATGTTCCTGCCGATGACTTAACTGACCCTGCTCCTGCAAATACATTCAGTCACTTGGATGCTACAACCGTGTTATCACGTCAGATTGCCGAGTTGGGTATCTATCCTGCGGTTGACCCGCTTGATTCAAGCTCACGTATTCTTGACCCTCTTATTATTGGAGCAGAGCATTACAATACTGCAATGCGCGTAAAACGTATTCTTCAAGGATATAAAGACCTTCAAGATATTATCAATATTCTTGGTATGGACGAGCTTTCGGATGATGACAAACGTACAGTATATCGTGCCCGTAAAATCCAAAAATTCTTCTCACAGCCGTTCCACGTTGCAGAGCAGTTTACAGGCTTCCCCGGTCGTTATGTGAAAATCGAAGATACTATTTCAGGTTTCAAAGCAATTCTTGACGGTGATGTGGATGAAATACCGGAAGGTATGTTCAGCTACAAAGGTACATTGGACGAAGTATATGATGCTTTCAAAAAGTCTAATAAATAAATTATAACGCTTATCTTGAGAGATACATATTATGTCCGAACATCTTTTAGAAATTGATATTGTAACGCCTGCGCGTATTATTTACTCGGGCAAGGCAGAGTCTGTTTCGGTTCCCGGTACAAAAGGTCCGTTTCAAGTGCTTTTTAATCACGCGCCGATTATCTCGTCGCTTGATATCGGAGCAATTAAAATCCTTGATGAGAACCATCACGAAACAATTTATGCTACCGACGGCGGTTTTGTGGAAGTGCTTAAAAACCATGTTTCGATAATTGTGGAAACAGCCGAAGAAGCGCACACAATCAATGTGGCTGTTGCAGAGGCAAAAGCCGAAGATTTGAAAATTACGCTTGAAGCAACACAAAACTATACTCAGCGCGATGAAATTAAGAAAGAGATTGCCAAATTGGAGAATAAGGTGAGAGTGGCTGAGCGGAAATAAGAATCGCAATTGAATAATAAAACGCCTTCCTGATTAAGTTCGGGAAGGCGTTTTTTTTATTATTATTATTTAATAGTTAAAATTAAAATATTTTTTTTACTTTTGCAAGCATTAAGCCAACAAAACCATCATTATACACTAAAAATTCTTTCCCATTTAAAAACTTTTGGCCAAACCCTGCCGTTTAAGGCATTTTTTTCTTTCTTTTTCCGGAGTATTTTTATGTTAACCTCTCTTGCCAACGCAAGACCACTACCTGTACGTGGTCTGCAAACTGACCGTTTTGTTAAACTTTTTGCCTCGTGGCGATTTATAATCATTGCTGTTGTAGTATCTATAATCGCAAATGTTGATTCAATTGCGCAAATTCCAAGTCCTAACTGGGGATTATATTATTATTGGAATGATAATCCTGGTACCGAGCTTTTCAATCAACGCATTATAAATTCAAGTACGGTAGCTGTTCCCCAAAACCTAAATGCAGGAATTGGAGGGTTCAATACAGCAATCACAGCTTATCCCATTGAACAGCCTAAACGCTTGTTTCATATTTATTCTCATAAAATCCCTCAATATGCAGGACCGGATTTTCTAATTGAGCCTGCCTACCTTCGTATCCAGTCTGATGTAGGTCTCGCCACACCGCTTTTACGTCCTCTATTTTCACCGGCGGGAATAGAGTTCTTTGCAGGGAGAATCGATGGGGATGTTGATGAACAATCCGCTACTATTCAGTCATGCGAATTAAACATAGCCTCATTTTCTACTACTAACCCAGCAAAATTTGCACAAATCCAATCCATCTACAACTCTTTCCCTGTCATGTTAGAAACCTATCTTGCCAATCCTCGTGGTTTAGATATTTTAACCAAAAGAAAGGGGGCAACAAGAGGGCTTCTTTCAAACGGTGATCAGATACGTTCTATTCGAGTTTTAACTGGATTGAATGACCAGCCTTACGTAGGTATCGGTAACGATGCACCTCTTGAGAGGCTTCAGCTTGGAGATCACCTTACGTTTCATACAGCAACCTCACCCGATAATAGTATTCCTCGGGGAGTAGCTTTTTCAAATGTTATTGGTCATAATATATATTATGACCCGACAGTAGGAAAAAATAAGAGAATTCTCAATGGACCTACAGCTGAGTTGTCATTTTGGGAAAATGTAATTACGCTCGGTGTTCTTACAACAGGCAATGCAAACGATGAAATTAGTTTCCAGGAATGGAACACCGGCAGATTGGAAGGTATGAATATAGTAGCTATAAATAATCCTGTAACAGGTATATCTCAGGGATGCGTAAGCGTGGGAGTAACATACCCTCTTGCACGGCTTGATGTCCATGGTTTAAGTGGTAGCGGTTCAACTATGGCATTTAGAGTAACAAGTGGTGACCAAAAGCAGTTAATTCGTGCTTGGGACGACGGCCGGGTAAGCATAGGGCATCAATCCATACTTAGCGGCAACAATATAGATTATAAATTATCGGTAGACGGTAAATTAGTAGCCAAAGAAATTGTTTGTACCGTAAAGTATTGGGCGGATTATGTATTTGATGAAGATTATAAACCAATGCCGATTGAAGAGTTGGATGCCTATGTCAAGAAAAACAAACATTTACCGGAGATACCTACAACTGCAGAAGTAATGGAGAATGGAGTTCAAATCGGTGATATGAATGCCAGTCTTCTGAAAAAAATCGAAGAATTGACATTGTATGTCATTGAGATGAAAAAGGAAGTGAATGCTTTGAAACAAACAAATTCAGGCACCAACAATAAATAAGGAGAAAGCATAAATGAAATTATATATTATATTCAGCATAATGGTATTACTGTTAAACACATCTATTTTAACAGCACAAGATCCAGACGATCGGGCAGTTGCAAAAACAGTTGCGACCAACCCCAGCGACCTTTGCCCTAAATCAGATCTCTGTGAAACTTGGGTGGAAAGCCGAATTAACAGATGTTACGAATTTTATGAATCGTATGCAAGAGCTTATGATACTAATTCTATAGGAAATCAGATATTCATTACTCAGAATTTGTTTGCGATGAATGGTCATAATGCAAATATCGTTATCAAAGGAGCAACGCTTAGTAAGCCGCTTTGGTTTACCGCAACAAATTGGAATAATACTTCTCTCCAGTATTCCGATACCAGACGTTATATAGATGCGGGAGATGAAAGCGGAGAACATGAAGAAGGAAATAAATGTCGTATTAAAGGAGTGGCTGATAATACTGATATTGGAACTGAAGTAGGGGATGTAGATTTTAGAGTGAATGCCAATTCGGCGGGCGACGGAGAAATAAGACTTCACCCCGGCTTTACTGTAGAATCTGGTGCGGAATTTCATGCTTATATTAAACCCCGTTTATATAATCTGGCACGATACGAATATAACTTTGCTCAAGAATTGTCCGGTGCAGCCAACGGAGATGCAGTGGTCTCTATCCTTAGGCAGCGTTGGAATGTAAGTGATGATGCAGTTGCAGATTTACATATTAATAATACTAACGTAGTAGTAAATCCTATCACCAGTCCGGATGCAGGAATGCAATTCACACCACAGTATATTACAAGTCAAGATCGAGTTTCAGAATACGCATTAACAGATAAAATACGTATGCATACAAGTAACGAACCTTTTGGGAGATATGAGTGTCTTATGAAGATGTGTACGAGAGCCGGGATTCGAGTTTGCCCATGGTATTTTGAAGATGCAGGTGATGCATATATAATGGAGTGTGATGTCCCTGAAACAAATACCGGAGTGCCTACTTCAACTTCTTGCCGTACATGTAAAAACTCTACAGGATTTGTATTAATTTTTATAATTTTACTTTTGAAGTATGGGCTGTAATGCCAAATTTTTCTAATAGCTCCGAGCACCCTATGTTTGTAGCCGACGCACTAGGAACTCCTCATACAATACTAAGATCAGTAAATACATTTGATATGATTCCATGGTGATACAGTCTGTTTTGCAGTTGTAAGCCAATTTTTCAAAATGATATCGAATATTTGCTAATACTTCACCTTTTTAAAGAAGGAATTTTCTATACTTCTAATGGTAAAAAAACAATGAATCTTTTAAAAAACTTATTAATATTTTTTGTGTGGTTGCTTGCAATACATGGAATTCTGCCGGCGCAGGCTAATCCATGGCATGATATAAATTCATTGACAAGCTCTCACATTCTTGGAGTTTGTTGGGGAGATGCAACACATGTTGTTGCTGTTGGCACTAATAGTTTGATTTTATATTCTACAAACTCAGGAGATACCTGGAACAGGACATTTATCGATGCGGGCGTTTATGACCATGACGCGAGTACATCCATACCTACACCGGGACCTCTTCAGCCCCGTTGTAATACTGCAAATTATCCTGCCAATTTTTATTATAATTTGGATCGAAAAAGTGATTTGCAGGCAGTTGCTTCTGCCAAAATTACAGTTTCAGGGCAGGAGCAAATCAGTTTTCTTGCAGTCGGTGAAAATGATTCTCACCAATATCTTCTATCATATAATTTTATTGCTTCACCATGGTTGCTATTCTCTAAAGATTTTGGGGTAACATGGATGCAACTTGCCAGGCCAGAAACTATTGATGTATCAGCGATACCATCGGGTAACCAAGCAGCTTTAAATGCAATGTTTATCGGCAACGCGAGAGGGATAACAGGTGAACTCAGACTGAATGATGTAAAATTTAACAATACTGATAATAGGTGGTATATATGTGGTGGTAGAACTTTAGGAAACAACAATGTAGGTATTATTTTTTCCATTCCTGTAAATGCTTCAGGAGACCCTGATTGTGCAGAGTGGCGAATGGAATACTTTGGTTATTTACCTTTCATTTCATTAGATATTTCACCTAATGGAAATATTTTTTGTGCGGCGCAAGGCGCAGAAAATTTAGTTTCGAACGATGGCACCGGTTGGGCTATCAGCAACCCTAATGATTTTAAAACAGGTTTTACCAGCAATACAGTTAACTGTGTACCGGGTACCAACGATCAGGTTTTTGTTGGGGGCTGTGGCTTTTATAATATGTTTGATGGTGCTCTAGCTTCGCGTATGGCTCATGTAAGTGATTTTTTCAACCATATTCCCCCCTCGCTTACCGCTCCTATCGTACAGCAAAGAATAACTTGTGACAATTATGATCCTAACAGTACTACTTACAATCCTGATCGTCATTTGAAATTTGGACAAATCCACTCGTTCAGTTGGACTAAGCCAACCACCACGGGCTATGCGGGCTATGCGTTAATGGATTTTGGAAGAATGATATTTGTTTCCGAAGGTGCATCTCTCAAATTTTCAGATGTTTACAGAACGAACAACGAAGTAATATTGTCTCCTGCAGAACGATTATATTGCTCCGCTGTGTCTCCCAATACTTCAGGTGATAAAACAATAGTGGTAGGGGGTGCTTTTGGAAATCTTTGGGTAATGAAGGTAGATAATTCGGGAAAAATTAATAACTCAACTATAGTGAACCGCAATTTGACGCTTGCGTCACCTAATCAGCATGTCGGAATCTCAGAAATTTTTGATATGACCTCGGTTGGTAATAGAATCTATATGGTAGGAGAAAGTGGTAAAATAGCATTTGCTGATGTTTCACCTACTTCAAGCCCAACTATAGAGCTGAGACAATTCCCGACTGACGGTAATGTAGTTTTTAATAATTTCAATCATACTGTCCTAACGTCTTATACTGGTGGTAAGTATGATTTCCATGGAATTTATCATCAAACAGCAACAACTCCTGTAATAAATAGATTATGGATAGTCGGCCAGAACGGTATGTTGCTTAGCGGAGATTTATCACCGACTACCGACCCGAAGTGGACCCCTGTATTAAGAAGCAATATTCATTTAACGCCACCTTCCGGTGGAGCATTACACTCGAATGCCAATATTCATTTAAATTCTATTGTATTTTCTTCAGACATACCGTGTTTGGGATATGCTGTAGGGGGTAATTCATTGATTTTAAGAACGACTGACGGAGGTACAACTTGGAGACAGGTTAATCTTTCCGTTACAGGTGGAGGAGTACCTGAAAATACTTTATATAAGATTATATATAATAATCAGCGTTTTATTATTGTTGGAGACAGGGTTATTCTCCGGAGCGCAGTATTTAGCCAAGAAAATTGCAGTACAATAACATCTCTGAATGAAACATGGACGAGACTTACAGACGTAGCCGACGGAGCAACTCCTACCGGAAGCTTTGTGGATTTATTAGATAATTTACCCCCGGCTCCCGGAACTAATTATAACCAACGGCACCTTGTGTGTTATACCGGAAGCAACCCAATAACTATAACTCCTGCCAGATATATACTGCGAAATGTAGCAGCTATAAAATCTCCTACTCATACAGATTATCTAATAGCATGCGGATATTTGGAAAATGCAGCGTTATCTGAGGGGTACGATAAGTATTCTACAGGCACAACGAAAGGTTTAATTCTGATTTCAACTAATAATGGCAGTACTTGGAATGAAGTTCTTCCAGTTAGCCGTGGAAATGATAAATGGCTTTTTGAAAATGAAGAAAAAAGCTATGCCAATGCACGTTTCTTTGGAATTACTACTCTTAATGACGCAGTGTGGATTAGCGGTGGAGGAGGTTATATTATACGCACAACGGACTTGACTGCCAATAATGGTTCTGCTTTACAAAATACTTGGAACATGCCGTGTACATCAACTCCATTTACTGGCACTCCATATAATTATGTAGGTGAATGGGGCGATATTTGGCACAAACAGATAAATTCTCAAACCTCCCGTTCATTAAATGCTATTTGCGTAGTTCCAAACAGCAATGCCAGTTTGCCGCCAATTTTAGTTGCTGCGGGAGCTCATGGTACTATAATCGCTACAACTCATAATAATAATGGACTTGGCAAAAATGGACATGAGGAAGAATCCTCAATTTTTATAGCAAAACCTCAGTTGTTCATAGCTCCAAACCCTGTAAACAGCAACACTGACCAAATCAGCGTTGAATTTACAACAGACAACCCACAGGAAACACAAATGGAATATAACCTCCTCAATGGACTCGGGCAGGTGGTATTCTCTTCTCCTAAACCGATTGAATTAGGTAACAACAGTGTTTCAGTTACCATTCCGGTTCAAAGATTGGCAGCCGGTGTTTACTTTGTTTGTGTAAAGACAACAATATCAACATACTGTGAGAAAGTACTTATCAATCATTGATTGAAAAATATTTCCAACCAGTATAGTAAATGCAAGGTGATAAGCAGGGCAGTGATTTTGAATCTCTGCCCTGCTTTTTGTTATCTGGAAAATATTCTTTGGATAGGATAGCCTTTCCTTCTTAATTTTGCCATAGCCGTTAGAGGTGCTTTGCCGAATATGTTTACATAGGAGGCAGGGCTGAGATAATACTCTTCGCACCTGAACCGGATAATACCGGCGTAGGAAAACGGAAATACAAACACTGCCTGTTAGGCATAAGAAACGTACTTTTCTAGAAGGTTCGCTCTTATAGCCCGCAATGTTCCCCTTCCCTTCCCGCGCTACTTTTCCTTTTGTTTTACAATAGAAAGTACGCCTTATGAATTTCTCTTCGTTACTTCGTTATGCAGCAGTATGTAGTGTACTATTGCTTATTGCGAGCAATCCTTCAGTTTCTCAACAAAATTCTTCCAACAAACCGAACCCCTCACAATCTTCAAGTGATTCCCTCAGAGTAAAAAGCAATCTGTCCAGAACGCAAATCCGGGTGGACGGATTAGATACAAATGATTTACCGGCTATGGAAAGGGCATTAAAAGTATATACCGTACCAAGTGTAACGGTAACAACAACCCGTGCAAAAGAATCGGTTTCCCCCATTCCATTTACAGAAATTTCCAATGTGGAAATCAGAGAGATGCATACAGTTTACGATATTCCTATGCTACTTTCGGACATGCCGTCCTCATTTTCCTATTCAGAAAATGGAAATGGTGT
>JACPWH010000070.1 GCA_016197185.1 Ignavibacteriota bacterium | reverse complement strand
GTAATCTCGTAAAGTCAGTTATAACAACAACGAATAAACCGGAAATGACACAAACAGACATAAACAAATGAAAAACAGCTTTATACTTATACTATCATTATTACTCTCAACTTCCCTTTTCAGTTGCTCCGATGCTGTCAGAGATTTTAAATATATGGGGAAATTACGTGAGGCATTAGACAAAAAGTACCCTAATCAAAAAATCGAACTCAATATTACCAATGGCAAGGCTCTAAGCGTATCATTTGTAAATACATCCTACAACGATAGTTCGGACTCAATTAAAAGAAAAATCGCTTGCCAAATAGGTGCACTCATCGAAAATTCATCCGAGGAGCACCCAAATTTTGAATCGGGAGAAGTTATTTTTACCAACAAGCATAATTATGTTATTGCAAGTTCATCAAAGTCTGAAACGTTTGCAATCTGCTTTCATGATTGTGCTGAATGCGAAGGAATTAAATGATTATAGACACTCTATACTATTTTGGGTTATAATTTCACTTTCAATTTCAAAGAGATATCATACTCAATGAACTAACTCTATACCCAATTTTCCAAATGATGTCATCTCTACATTGAAACTTTTTGGTATATTTGAGCGTAATAAACATGATGTTTTCACATTTATGTTCTCTATAGTCTTGTATCTTTCTAAAGTGAGTATCTTTTATGCCCGTTGATAACCAGAATGTAGATCTGTCGGCTCTCCGTATTAATCGCGATGCACCGCAGGAATCATCCGGCGGTGGCTATGGAAAATATATAATTATAGCTATATGCCTTCTTGCCGTTGCCGGTGGGTATTATTACTTCTCTACAAGCAACTTTTCTTTTAGTCCTGAAGAAGTGGATACAGGCACAGCTTCCCTTACCTCACCATCGCAAGCAAATGCGATTCTAACTGCCAGCGGCTATGTTGTCGCCCAACGCAAAGCATCCGTTTCATCGAAGGCAACAGGAAGATTGCAATCGCTTTACGTAATCGAAGGTGACCAGCTGAAGGAGGGGGCAGTCATCGGGCGCATTGAAAGCAGTGATGTTGAGGCAACATTAGCACAGGCAAAAGCATCTGTAGATGTTGCTAAAGCAAACCTTCAAAGCAGTATTACCGATTTGGATGATGCCAAACTCAATATAAGCCGCCAGAAGGTCATGCACGAACAAGGCGCAACAACCACACAAGACTTAACGAACGCTGAAGCTCGAGTAAAACGTGCCGAGTCAGCTGTTGCATCATCAGAGGCATCCATAAAGGTAGCAGAGGCAAATGTACGCTCAGCTGAAGTACAGGTTGAAAACACTTATATTCGTGCCCCATTCGATGGAACAGTTCTGAATAAGAATGCAAATGTCGGTGAAGTCATTACATCGCTCGGTGGCGCAGTAGGTTCACGGGGGTTATATAAAGTATTTTAGCTT
>JACPWH010000069.1 GCA_016197185.1 Ignavibacteriota bacterium | reverse complement strand
GCGCCCGCGCGGCGATCAGCGCGTTGTGCCGGTCGGCGTCGCCCTTGCGCAACGCGTCCAAATACGATTCACCATCGAATGAAACGATGGCAACACTTGTTTTTTTCTTATAGTCAAGTCCGTTTACGAAATCCTTCGCCGAATTTTTAACAAAATCAAATCTTGATATGGTTTCACCATCAGGAATTTGACTCATGGAGGCACTTTTGTCGAGCACCAAAACGATACAAAGCGTAGGACCTTCTACAGAAACCTCACATTTTTGTGTTACTAATTTAGGGTCAATTCGAATTCCATTTTCCTTAACTTCAAAATTGGCTGAATCCAAATCGGGTATTGGAGTTCCATCTAATTGGCTGGCATTATAGTAAGCCCTAACCTTAGGAAAATTTGTCACATCCAAAGGAGGAACCAGATTAAAACTCTGTGCAAAGGTCGATGCTATTGATAGTAGCATGAAGAGTGGTAATAGAAATGCCACCCGAGCGAGAGAGGGTCGTAAAAATGTCATGAAATTTCTCCTAAAAGTATGAAAGTGTAAAGTTTTTGTTTCAAAAAAATATTCAAATTGCAACTGGCCGTTCAATAATAGTGAAAGTCTTGTCAGTTGCGTTCAGTTCAGCTTGAATTCCAATAGGAAGTGTCATCTTACTTTTTACATGACCAAATGGCAAGCCATAAACTGACGGAATGCCCAAAGATTGAATTCTTGATTCTAAAACCTGCTGCAACGTAAACGAAATATCAAACCCGGCTCTTGAAGTTGCTTCACAATTCTTAAATTGACCAAGTGCAATACCCGCACAGTTTTGGAATTTTCCGGCAAGCCATAACTGTGTAAGCATTCTGTCTATTTTATACGGTTCTTCTGAAACTTCCTCTATGAAGAAAATTGCACCTTTTGTGTCAACTTCATACGGAGTACCCAGAGTACTCACAAGCATCGCCAAGTTTCCGCCTACCAACTGTCCTCGTGCTGTTCCTTCTGTCAGTGTCATTAATCTTGAGTCAGAAAATGTTATAGGCGCAAATGATAGAGCAGAAGAGGATTCAAAATTTTCAGTTGTTTTCGACTTAAATAACGTCTTTAAGAAATAATCGAGTGTAAAATTATCAAATGTTGAAGAGGCTACAGGACCATGAAATGTAACTATTTTAGTTTGATTGTAGATTGCAATCAGCAGTGCTGTAATATCACTATAGCCGATGATGATTTTCGGATTTCTTTTAATTGCCGTAAAATCCAACATCGGCAGAATTCTCATTACGCCATATCCACCGCGAGCACACAAAATGCAATTGATGTCAGGACGCTCAACAAACTCCATAAATTCTGCTGCACGTTCTTGGTCAGGTGCCGATAAATAGCCATATTTTTTATAAATGGCTTTACCAATCACCACCTCGCAACCATACGACCGCAAAATCTCAACACCATCTTGTATCTCCCCCAGATTAATACCGCTCGCAGGAGCAGTTATAGCGATAACCGAACCTTTTTTCAAGGCAGGAGGAAGAATGTTAAGGCGAGGAATAATTTTCGAATCTATTTCGAAATTCGCTACTCTGCCCTCACCTCCGGATTCAACCATTGCAGATGCAATCTGCCGTCCCCCTACCAAAGTTCCTATGGTCGCCCCAAGTAATTTACGTCGGAATGTATTCATAAAATGCCTTACTTTCAATGCGGCAAATTCTTTCTGAAACTTGTGAATTTACGCACATCATACGGGAAAATTACAAAATTTTACTGACTTCCCCAACGGCAAAAATCATTCCAACACACTTTCTTATCTTTTTTATATCAAATATTAGTTGAAGTACGTTTTTTAAAAGACAGAAAGTATCCCCTTTATGTCTCAAATAACACTATAACCCCCCTTCTGTTACCGAAAAATTTCGTATATTTGCTATGAAAAGACAAAGGAAAGGTGCAAGAGTGGTTTAATTGGCACGCCTGGAAAGCGTGTGTACTCGAAAGGGTACCGAGAGTTCGAATCTCTCCCTTTCCGCATTATGTTTCTCTCGGGCCGGATGCTTCGCGGATTAAGAGGTATTCGGCTTTTTTTATTAAGTTTGAAGTTGATTTATAGAGTCTTACCGTTTGTTGGTTTGATTTTACGGAATGTAAGCAGTATCTTGCGTTCTTTAGTGTAGTATTTCCTACTATTTCCTGTTGTTTGCATTGTTTATTTGAATTCTATGACGAAAAGTAAGCAATTTACCGATGATGAACAGTACCGACTCTCAATGCAAGAGGATATTCTTGTTATTGAAAAAATCAAAAATGGTGACATAAATGCATTTCAGCACCTCCAAAAAAAATATTCTCGGCTCATCACGTCTCTGATAAGGAAAATGATTCGAAATGACGATGACGTAGAAGATTTGGTGCAAGATTCTTTCATTAAAGCATTTACTGCGATCAACTCATATCAGTCTGATTATGCCTTTTCTGCGTGGTTATATCGTATTGCTTCCAATACTTGTATTGATTTTTTAAGACGAAGACGATTGCAAGCATTCTCAATTGATAAGGCTCACTCGAACGATGACGGTGATTACCATTTCGAAATACCGGATTCATCGTTTATGCCGGATACAAATGTTTTGGATAAAGAACGTAAGAAAATTCTAGATGCAGCTCTTGCTACGTTGTCGCCAAAATATAAAAAAATAATAAAAATGCGACATGAAGATGAGTTGGATTATCAAGAAATAGCAGAGAAACTTAATCTTCCGCTCGGCACCGTGAAAGCGCATCTTTTCAGGGCAAGAAAGCTGCTTTATAAATACCTTAAAAAGCACACTGTTCACTTCGAGCAATGAAAAACCTTAAAGACTGGTATAGAATAAGCACTGCAACTGCTGTTCGACTTTGGATTCTCCTTGTATTACTCGGAACTGTGGCGGTGATGATTCTTTCTTTATTATTTCGCTTCGTATTCTCTCATCCGGTTGTAGCTGAAATTCCTGAAGGAAAGGGCAGAACAGCTTCTGAAAAATATATTCAGATAAATATTCTGAACGGTGCCGGTGAAAAAAAAATTGCAAGTAAAGCAATGGACTATTTTCGTAACAGGGGATTCGATGTCGTAGAAATAAATAATTACGAAACTCCTGTTGAAAAATCATTTGTGATTGACCGCGTCGGGGATTTGAATTCTGCAAAACAGGTTGCTTTCGCTCTCGGAGTACCTGATAGTTTGATTCAATCGGATATCGATTCCTCCTTATACCTTCGGTCATCGGTGGTCTTAGGAAAAAATTATAAAACACTCAAACCGTTCAGATGATTTTTTAGTGATTATAAGTCAGTAACAACCAAAAATTTAGCAAATATTGATGCGTTATTTGCCGTAACAAATTAAAAAACATATTCTATTTTTTATTCTCTTGAAAAAAAGGAGATTCTATTTTGTCTAAAATCGTAAAAAAGCCACGCACTGTAAAGGGGTTTGCCACACTCTGCGCTCAGCTTGCAGCGGAAAAAAAAGCTGAAAATATACTTATTCTTAATTTAACAAAAATTGAGAGTGCACCTGCTGATTATTTTGTTATTTGTACAGCACTCTCGGATACCCAAGTAAATGCCGTTGCTTCGAATGTTATGCAAGGAGGCAAAGAAGCCGGAAACGGAACGGCTAAATCCGAAGGATGGGACAGCGGGAATTGGATAATTGTCGATTTCTTCGATGTAGTGGTTCACATAATGCACACAGATGCACGTGAATTTTATAAACTTGAGAAATTATGGGGAGACGCTGAGTTCTTCATGCTTACTGAAGACTCTAAAGTGAAAGCATTAAAAGAAAAGACTGCTAAGGAAGAAACAGAACTGAAAGAAACGGAGTAATAAATTCACCATGATGTACGATTATATCATAAAACCCTTTGAAACAGCTTTAAAAACCATTGGTGTAGAGGATGTTTCCATTCTTGCATTCGATATTCCTAAAGTTGCTGCGCACGGTGACCTTTCAACGAATATTGCAATGCTTCTTGCTAAGAAATTAGGCAAGCCGCCGCGTACAATTGCACAAGAAATAATTGAAAAACTGTCGTTTGAAGCTGGGATTGTTTCAAATTTCGAAATTGCCGGAGCAGGGTTTATTAATGTGCGTTTCGGAGCAGGGTATTATGAACTTGCCCTTACTCAAATAAGTAAACAGCATGGTGATTATGGTCGAACCACGACCGGAAAAGGTCTCAAAGTAAATGTTGAATATGTGAGTGCAAATCCAACAGGTTTGCTCCATATAGGGCATGGTCGGAATACTGCAATCGGTGATACTGTTGCAAACCTATTGGAGTGGACTGGGCATGAAGTAACCCGTGAGTACTATTTTAATAATGCGGGCAATCAGATGAATAATCTTGCGCTGTCTATTCGTGCAAGATACCACCATAAAGCAGGTGAAAGCGATTTCCCATTTCCCGAAGACGGTTATCATGGAACATATATCCAGTTAATAGCTGATGAAATATGGGAGCTACATGGTAGTTCATTGTTGGATGACAGCAAAGAAACACTCGAACTCTTTCGTTCTGCAGGTGAAAAATGGTGTTTTGCAGCAATAATGCGCACATTGGACAAAATGAATGTGAAGCAAGATGTATATTATAATGAAGATTCGCTCTATACCACCGGAAAAGTTAAAAAGGTTATCGAAGATTTAGGTGTTGCCGGACTATCATACGATAAAGATGGCGCAATTTGGATTGCACTTTCTAAAATTGATGAAAAGCTAACAGACCGTGTTATTGTGAAATCAAGCGGCGAGCCAACGTACCGTTTACCTGATATTGCCTATCATCGAGATAAAATTGAACGTGGTTTCGACTTGATTATAGATATATTGGGAGCAGACCATATTGCGACTATTCCCGATGTAATGGCTGGTGTGAAAGCACTCGGTTTGGATTCAAGCAAAATTAAGGTACTTATCTATCAATTTGTAACTCTAACTGAAAATGGCGAACAAGTCAAGATGTCAAAACGGACAGGGAAGAGCTATACTTTGGATGATTTGATCGAGGAACTGGGTGCCGATGTAGTGCGGTTCTTCTTTATTATGAGAGGAATTAACACCCATCTTGAATTTGATTTAAGTTTGGCTCGCGAGCAAAGTGACCGCAATCCGGTATTTTATCTTCAATACGCCCATGCCCGTATTTCGAGCATATTCGCTAATGCAGCCGGAAAAGAAATTTCAACACTCGGGAATGTGAACTTCAGTTTGCTTAACCATACTGCAGAATGGCAGCTAATTCGTTCTTTACAACGTTTTCCAGAGGCTATCAAGCGAGCTTCAAACCAATTGGAACCGCAGATGATAGTGGAATATTTGCGCGAAGTTGCGAGCAGCTTCCATACGTTTTATCATGAATGTCCGATTGTGAGAGCTGAGGAGAACTTGCGTTCTGCTCGGTTTAAATTGCTTGAAATTACGCGGATTGTGTTAAACAACGGTCTGAAAATTCTTGGGATTTCTGCGCCTGATAAGATGTAAGATTGTAAGGTGAGAAAGAGAAGTAATTGGATTCAATAGCTTGTCATCCTAAGGGCTTCTTAACCCGGAGAATCTCAGTTTAATTGATTCTCGAGGATTATTAATATAAGTCTTGTTAGTAATCGAATGAAAGTTCCTCAACTGCTTCAAATCAACAAATACATAATTCTCAAATGCTATCTAAACTGAGATTCTTCAGTCAAAGACTCCCTCTGAATGACGAGAGATTAATATTTTGAATGACAAGAGATTAACGACATGTTATAAATAAATTGACTATAAAAAGAAAGTAAGCAGTGAACAAACCGACCTTAGCAGGAATAAAATCAATACCGCTCGAAATGGAACTTGGAATATATAAATGGTGCTCATGCGGATTATCAAAAACTCAACCATTTTGCGATGACTCACATATCGGAACAGGGTTTCTTCCCGTAGAAGTTGAAATTACCGAAGCTCGAAAATATTCATGGTGTGCATGCAAACTAAGCGGTAAACAACCGTTTTGCGACGGAACACACAAGCAATTGCCTGAACATATTGCATATATGGAAATGATTGCAGCCCAAGCTGTACCTCCTATATTCCCATAATAGGTTATTTAAACCCAAAGAAGAGAATATCCGTTGGGTAACCGCTAAAATAACGGTAATTTTGTGGTGAAAGTAGAACAGAACACCAATTTAGAAATAAAAGACAGGGTTAACAAAACCCTTAAAGAGGAGTATTTACGATGGGAAAAGTTATTGCGGTTGCAAATCAAAAGGGCGGTGTGGGTAAAACCACAACTTCAGTGAATCTTGCCGCTTCGCTTGCTGCTACCGAACAGCCCACATTGTTTATTGATATTGATCCACAAGCTAATGGAACAAATGGCTTGGGAATTGACATGGGGGACGTGGATAAAACGGTTTACGAGGTTCTTGTTGAGAATTTGCCTGTTTCCGAAGCTGTTCTAAAGTCACAAATGCCTTATTTGGATGTGGTACCTTCCCATATCAATTTGGTAGGTGCTGAAATTGAAATGGTGAATGTGAAAAACCGTGAAATGGCTCTTAAAAGTGCACTTGCCACTTTAAGACAAAAGTATAGTTTCATAATAATTGATTGCCCTCCTTCACTCGGTTTACTTACATTGAATGCTCTAACTGCAGCAGACTCCGTGCTGATACCGGTTCAGTGTGAATATTATGCACTTGAAGGGCTAGGGCAATTGCTTAATACTATATCAATTGTTCGCAAACATTTAAATCCGGCGTTGGATATTGAAGGTGTGTTGCTTACAATGTTCGATAGTAGATTGCGCCTCTCGAATCAAGTGGTGGAAGAAGTTAGGAAACATTTTGAAGATAAGGTTTGTGATACGATTATCTCGCGAAATGTTCGGCTCTCGGAATCTCCAAGCCATGGGAAACCTGTTCTTCTGTATGATGCATTATGTTTGGGAGCGCAGAATTATCTGCAATTGGCTCATGAAATTTTAACTCGAAATAATATTAACGTGGCTGCATAAAATCTATGTCGAAAGTAATGAAATCTGCCTTAGGTCTTGGGAAAGGGTTAAATGCTCTTATTCCAAGCGGTTCGCACCAATCCACCAGAACACATCAAACTCTTAATACTGATGACGGCGCAAGCGTTGGCATAACGGCTTATATTGACATCTCGAAAGTTCGTCCTAATCCATTCCAACCCCGTCAAACATTCGACCCGGATGCGCTTGCCGATCTTGTAGGGTCTATCAAAGAACGTGGGGTAATTCAACCGATTACTGTTCGTAGAATGGAAAACGGCTATGAACTTATAGCTGGGGAACGTCGTGTGCGTGCTTCAATTGAGGCAGGGCTTACGAAGATTCCGGCATATATTCTGGATGTTGAAAGCGATGCAGATATGCTCGAAATCGCGCTAATCGAGAATGTACAGCGTGAAAATTTGAATCCGATAGAAGTGGCTCTCGGTTATCAGCGGTTGATTGATGAATGTAAACTTACCCAGGAAGATGTTGCCGAAAAAGTTGGTAAAGACCGAACAACAGTTACGAATTTATTACGATTATTACGTCTTCCGGCTGCTGTTCAAGATGCGGTACGTTATAAAAAGATTAGTACTGGTCATGCCCGAACGATTCTTTCTCTGCCAGATGCTCCTAATCAGATTGCTGTGTTGGATGAAATCATGAAAAATGATTTGTCCGTTCGTAAAACGGAAGTATTGGTAAAGGATGTTGAACTCGGACGGGTCACATTTAATGAAGATGGCACTGCCCAATCTAAACGTCCTGCAGTTCAATTCAAACCGCCTGCAAATGTTGATCCTGAAGTGGCAGCGATGCTTGGTGAAATTGAAATCCGCTTGCGTCATGTATTTTCTACCCAGGTTCGTGTTCGAACTAAAACAAGTTCTACAGGATCAATTGAAATCGATTATTATTCTCTCGAAGAATTGGAACGGCTTTTAGACCTGTTTGCTGTTATTGAAAAATCAGATATGTAAGTAGTTACCTAAATGAGTCAATCCATTACTATTTCCCATACTTCTACAGTTCGAGTGCGCTATGCCGATACCGATAAAATGGGAATTGTCTATAATGGTAATTATCTAACCTATTTCGAGATAGGGCGGACAGAGCTTCTGCGTGCAATCGAATTACCGTATTCAGAATTAGAAAAACAAGGATGTCTCTTGCCGGTTTCTGAGGCGAAGGTGCAATATAAGATTCCGGCTGTTTATGACGATATTCTTGACATTACGGCAACGTTCAGGTATAGTATCCATGCTGCGAGCATAACAATCGAATATTCTATAATGCGCGGAAATGATTGTATTGCTATCGGTTATACAACTCATCCTTTCCTAAATGCAACTACACGTCGTCCGATGCGACCACCAAAACTTTTTGTAGATGCAGTTTTGGGAAAAGCCGATGGATTTTAGCTGATAAACGAAAAGTAGATAATTCTAATCAAAGAATTTAGTATTTTGGCAGTTTTTGGAATATTGTTAGATATATAGAGTGAATCCGAAGGATTCAAATGTTTATAGAAAAAAGCTAAACGATTATGCTACCCCGAAAGGGTCGAACTACCACAGAATGTATGGTTATTATAAACATTTAATCCTTTCGGAATCATAAGAATATACTTGTAATTAATATTTTGCTGAAATTGTAATAGAACCATTTTTTAATAACTGCTAACAGCAATAAGCTGACAGCCAAAAGCAAATGAATGACTATTTTTACCTGCGTTAGTAATTAATATCAAAACCTTTTGGAGAATCACTTATGAATTGCAAAAGAATTGTAATCGCACTTGCTATGCTATGTATAGCGGCTAATATTGCTTTTTCACAACCGGCATTTTATTTCTTGAATCTCAATACAAGTGCCCGTACAGCCGCATTAGGTGGAGCAGCTGTGTCGTTGCCCGAAGATGGTTCAGCTATTTTTATCAATCCTGCCATTTTATCCACTGTGGATGATCCCCGGCTCTCCGCTACATTCCTAAATCATGTGCTGGATATAAATTCCGGCTTAGTTACCTTTAGTTCAACAAATGAATCTATCGGGCATTATGCAGTATCTGCACTCTATACAAGCAACGGTTCGTTTCAGGGTGCTGATGCTAAAGGTGTAAAAACAACTACGTTCTCTGGGAATGAACTTGCTCTTTCAGGCACTTATTCTCATGCTTTGGATTCTAATTTTTTCTATGGTGCAACGCTTAAATTCATTTATTCGGGACTTGAGCAAACAAGTTCTACTGCAATTGCAGTAGATGCAGGATTGCTTTATCAAATGCCTAAATCACGTGTTAATATTGGTTTCTCCCTCTTGAATATCGGTGCGCAATTATCAAAATACGTAACTGAAGGTGAGTCGCTGCCGATTGATGTTCGCTTGGGTGTGAATCACAGACTTAGAGGTCTGCCGCTATTAGTAAATTTCTCGTTCCATCACTTGGCTGATGAAACCGACGGTTTTTTTGATAAGTTTGCTAATATCTCTTTAGGTGGAGAATTAACTGTCAGCAAAGTGATTGACCTTAGGTTGGGATATGACAATCGTATCCGCACTGCCGTAGCATCATCCACTCAACGCGGCTTTTCCGGAATTAGTGCAGGGGTAGGAATAAAGACCAAAAATATCCTTATTGACTATGCTGCATCGTCGTTTGGTTCGCCTGCCACTCTTCATCGGTTTAGTGTAAATTTCAAACTATAATTGATAGTTAGGTGTTACCGCGAAGAAAAATTCGTATTTTTGCGGCGAAAAAAAAGATTGTATATTTAATGTTTATCCTATTTAAATTTTTGGAGAGAAAAATGGTTCGTTTTCAATTGAAAACTGTTTTAGTTGCAATGTTCATTATGTTGGTTGGAGTGGGAACATCGTTTGCTCAGGGCAAACAAGATGTAGTAATGTTAAAGCCGAAATTGGCACTTAGCGAAGTAGCCTTTGCAGCTCAGATGCTCGAAACAATCGAAATTCGCGGTAGTGAAGTGGATGCTTTTGTAGATGTGAAAAAAGTATTTTCGGGTGTTCTCGAAACTGCATTAAAAGATAAAAAAGAAGCTAAAGACGTAGTATCGGTTGAGATGAGCATCGGTCAGGCACAAAACCTTTTGGCATTGCTCCAGCGTGCTAAACTGACAGGTGCAGATGCTGAACGCTATAAGAAGTTTGTGGATGTGGTAGTTGCTTCTGCTCAGCCGGATAAGAAGTAAGAATATTTGTTCAATCACTTGAAGCATTGTAAGCCCATTTTTCTTTTAAGAAAGATGGGCTTCTTTATGTTTATACATTAACTTTGTACGCTTTTGCCATCCACCTGCAACAACACCTTCTTAATAATAACAATCTGCCCCAAATGATAATGGGTATGCTCAATTATCCCATGAAGATTTCGATAGTAAATCCCATATTCCTCGCCTGCTAAATTCTCCCACATCCTACTCTCCGGCAGCTTTTCAATCAAATTGGCAAAGTTTTCGGCATCAGCCCATGTCTTATTGAGTAAATTCTCGCAGTCTTCCTGAGATGTTATAGGCGGACCGTCGAAACTGTATTTATCAGAGGCACTGAGCTGCCCACCATGCAGTACCTTCAGGACTTCATGTATATAATAATTGATATGGTAAACCAATGTAGCAATAGTATTGCAATTATATACTTGTGTAGTAGCTTGCTGCCAGTTTACATCAGCTAATGTGTCTTTCATGTTCACCCAAGTCCAGTTCCCACCGAAATGAACTTCTCTGAAGTGTTTTGCTATTTGTTCTGTTAGGGACATATATAATTCCTTCATAAATTTGTGCACTTTGTGGTTAATTCTTTTAACACAAAGGTCACAAAGGTTGCACAAGGGACACCAACTATTTAAAATTATTTTCGACAAGTTTTTTGATAATCTCCATTGTAGCCCGCCAATAAAAATCATTATGCTTGAATATTGATTCTGTAGGGAAATTGCTGATTGTAAGTGTTAGTGATGTTCCATCTCCCAAAGGGGTTAGCGTAAATTCAAAGATTGTATAATTCTCAGGTTTGTCGGCTAGCCGCGATATTGAGCTTAAATGTGTGTACGTTAGCTTCATATTTGGTTCGAACTCTAGAACTACACCCTTGTTCTCGAACTTTACATGGTGGAATCCGAATATAACAATTGGACTGTTAACAGTCCAGTCTGTTTGGATGTTTAAGTTCATTTCGGGTTCGCCCATC
This sequence comes from Ignavibacteriota bacterium, assembly GCA_016197185.1. Lineage (GTDB taxonomy): Bacteria > Bacteroidota > Ignavibacteria > Kapaibacteriales > UBA961 > JADJXV01. The sequence continues at coordinate 403 of JACPWH010000069.1, read as the reverse complement.
CATTGTTTCATTAGAGTGGGGTCTGTTAGTACTTTCCAAACCAATGATGGGAGGGAGTTGATTATGATTGTCTTTTCGAATTGCATGGAATTTCTTTGAACACTTATTTCTTTTTGTTAGCGAAACTACCAATATTCTTCTTCAAGAACAAACTCTAAATCCCAACTTTTTCTCCCCACATTTCCACACCGCCACGAATTTCCGTAATTTTGTAACCAAAATACAACGAAACATAAATCTCTCATTATTATCAGGATCATCTCATGTCATTCCAACCGGTTGATTATTACAATGTTTATGATCTTCTCACAGAAGAAGAAAAATTAGTACGCGAAACAGTTTCCGATTTTGTGGATAACGAAGTTTTGCCTATCATCGAAAAGCATTATCAGGCAGGGACATT
>JACPWH010000068.1 GCA_016197185.1 Ignavibacteriota bacterium | reverse complement strand
TCAAGATCTAGAACACAGTTCATGTCAGCTACATTTTCTGAGATTAGTCTGAATTGTTCTTCGCTTTTCTTAATATTTTCTTCTGCTTTCTTGCGTTCGGTTGTATCTTGGATAGCCCCATAAATTCGGACACACTTTCCATCTCGGAACTCAGCTTGCCCCCTGGTATGAAGCCAAATATGTTTTCCTTTTGCAGTTATTAACGGTAGTTCAAGATCCCATGGCTCACCTATTTCAATACACCTGTCTATAGCCTCTTTCAGTACAAGTTGAGCTTCTGTCTCAAAGAAATTTACTGTACTCTCCATATCAAGATTGAATGAAGGATCAACTTCGTAAATCCTATAAAATTGTAATGAACACAGCATTGACATTGTTGAAATATCTATTTCCCAACCGCCTACATTTGCTAATTTTCCTGTTTCTGTGAGCATTGAAGTACTTTTCCTAAGTTCTTCTTCCACCTTTTTACGCTTACTGATATCAATGCAAAGAATAAAAACCCCTTCTGCTATCGGTTGCATTTTTATGTCAAAGCATCCATTTGTTCCATCCGGCAATAGCGGGAAACATTCCATAAATTGAGGAGTACGTTCATCTATACACTTCCTCAATTTTTCAATCATTAATGAATGTTCACCATCCGAATAAATATCCAGTATGCTCTGCCCGAGTAGTTCTTCTTGTGTTTTTCCTGATTGTTTGACTGCTGCATTGTTAAGATAAATGTAACGCCGGTCAAAACCAACAATTTGACAACTTTCAACCATAGAATCGAGAATATGACGATACTTTGCTTCGCTTGTAAGTGTAATATCCTGAATACGCTTTCTTTCTTCGACTTCATCTTTCATTTCTTTATTAGTGGAAACCAGAATTTCTGTTTGTGCTTTAAGTTGCTTTTCAAATTCAGATGTAACCTCAAAACGATATTGCCGGAATCGCTTTATACTTATAAAGAGCAAAATTGAACATAATAAACTCAGGGTTAGGATAGCAACAAAAAATAATACCGTCCGAGAATCACTTTCCTCTTTTAGTTGCTGTTGACTCAAGAATTTTTTATCTTCGATATCCTCCATCAGTTTGATTTGTGATTTAATTTGAAGTATTGTTCTTCTATCTGCTGATGAGTGCAGCATTGCTACACCTGCTTCAAAGCCATTTGTTCTTGTTCTTTGAACAATTGAATTCGAAACATCAATTTCAGTCCTGATAAGATCATCGAGTGTATCTAAGTTTATGTTTTGTTGAATATTATCTAATACGATGGTTCGGAGCGATTTTTTAAGTGAGTCAATTCTTACTACCCCAGAGTGAAATTGTGTTAAATATTCTTTATTTGAAGTTATTACAAATCCTTGCATCCCTGACTCAATATCTATTATTGCAGATTGAATTTTTTCGAGGGATTCAAGTACTTCTTTTGAATGCATCATTTCTTTGGATGATTGACCTGATCGTCTTAAAACGAAATTCAAATTCCAACCACAGAATATGAGGATTCCGAGCAATAACCCAAAACCAATAAGAAGTTTTGTTCTGAAAGACATTTGCATTATAACTCCTTTTTTTCTACGGTTGCTAAAATTACGGAAGAGCAATTCTTATGTGATAGTGAAGAATTTCTTAATTCATCTACGGATGTTTATAAATGCAAATTACGACAAGAAGTTCAATAAAAAATGGAGAATGTTCGAAAAAAGTCAACTCTATAAAATGGCAAAACAATCGATAAATTGACTGGTGTTTTTCGCGTTAAAAGTACGTAACTATCTATATATCATTGAATATTGGCAGTAATTCGTCTTATTAAAAAACACAAAAAAAATACCAAAAAATGTCTTGTTTCGTCAGTTTTTGATACGAATGATTTTAAAACTTTTTAGTGCTAAAAGTACTGGTAAAGTATTGATGACACTTACCGGATGAATTTGAGAACTCAATTTGATTCCGTTTAAACTAAATTGGTATAAAAAAACGCAACAACTTTTTTTAATAAAGTAGTTGCGTTGTGAACAGTTTGCCCCGGGAAGTTATCCCGGCTTCTATGTAGAAGAACACAATTATTGTACATATTCAGTACAAATAATTTGGTACGTAATTGAACCCTTCAGCAGGCACAGAGTGACGTAACTTATTTGTTACGTTCAGAACTTGTCGAAACTTCTAAATACTTGTGACCCGGATACTGGTCTAACGGAATATGGTCGTAGAGTTGCGCTGAGTCGATATAAACAGCATGACCTCCTATCGGATACATTACCGGAACACCCTTTTCACGAATTTTTTCACCCAAATACTCTGTGCTTTTAATCCGATAATAAAGATAATCCTTATCGAAAATTTCCGTAAGCCCTACTGCAATAGCTTCCATGTCCCGTCCGCTCAATCCGCCATAGGTTGTAAATCCTTCGGTTATAATAAGCAGGTTGGTGCAAGCCTCAGCAAGTTGTTCGTCTTTGAGAGCCAAGAAGCCACCCATGTTTACAAGTGCGTCCTTTTTGGCACTCATCACACACCCATCAGCCAATGCAAACATTTGTTGAACAATTTCTTTATAGGTAAGATTTTCAAAACCCTCTTCCCTATGCTTAATGAAGTAACTATTCTCGGCAATTCTACAACAGTCTATAATAAACAGCACATTATGTTTTTTGCATACACCGGCAACATCTTTTGCATTCTGCATACTTACCGGCTGACCGCCACCGCTGTTATTTGTTACGGTCAGTATCACAGATCCAATATTTTCGGGTTTGTGCTCGATGATTAGTTTCTCTAATTTATTGCAATCCAAATTCCCCTTAAAAGGATAATAATTCTCATGATTTTTCGATTCCTCAATGGGAATATCAAATGCATCAGCACCGCTAAACTCAATATTCGCTCTTGTTGTATCAAAATGTGTATTACTTATAAATACTTTCCCTTTACCACCTAAATGACCATACAATATTCGTTCGGCAGCTCTCCCTTGATGAGTAGGTAAAATAAAAGGATAGGATGTAAGGTCAAAAACAGCATTGTAAAAACGTTCCCAACTTTGTGCACCTGCATACGATTCATCACCGCGCATCATTGCAGCCCATTGCTCGTTGCTCATTGCGGAAGTACCACTGTCTGTCAGAAAATCAATAATTACTTGATTGCTTTTTAATAAAAACGGATTGTAATGTGCCTTTTCCAAATATTGTATTCTTTCGGCTTCGGTGCTCATGTGAATGGACTCTACCGATTTAATTTTAAACGGTTCTATTATTGTTTTAAAGTTCATATTGATTGTTTGAGTAATATTGAAAATGAGTGAAAGGAAAATCCAACTTGATTAATAGCACATTGTTTAGGAGCTTATTCAGGCGTCTAAAATTAGTTTCATTCTTCCTCAGCATAATGCGTTCCTTTGTTCTCAGTTCTATTCAGAGCAAATGAAGTAATAAGCATTGCTGTTTCAACCATATTTAGTAACTCATTTAGTTGATAGCTTCTTCCCTGAATTTTAATTTCTGATACAAGTGTTTGCCTCCATATATTTAATTGATTTTCAGCTGATTTCATTGCTGTAGGATTTCTTACAATACCTAAATTGTTCCACATCAACTGTTGAATATCTGATTGAGAAACTGTAGAAATCACCTGCTCAATATCCTGTGGTTCTTCATGATAATATTTGTTTAACACGCTCTTTTTCAGTTTCGGAATTTTCATGTTTTTAATGGAATCTGCGGCTGCATCAGCAAATACAATCCCTTCAAGCAAGGAATTACTTGCAAGTCTATTTGCACCGTGCACACCTGTACAAGCCACTTCTCCAATGGCGTATAATCTATTAACAGAAGTTTTTGCATCAATATCTGTTGCTACGCCTCCGCAGATATAATGAGCAGCAGGAACAACCCTGATCATTTCCTTACTGCTATCAATATCGTATTTTTTACAAGCATTATAGATAAATGGAAAATCATCTTGAAGTTTTTTTTCACCAAGCGATGTTGCATCTAAATACAAAAAATCACTCCCTTCATGTTGCATTTCTTTCAGCATACTTCGCGCAACAATATCTCTGGGGGCTAATGAACCCATAGTGTGGTATTTATACATAAACTGTATGACTTTTGAATCTTTTAACTGTGCTCCGGCACCTCTTACTGCTTCACTAATTAAAATATTATCCTCCCTGTTAGGAAGATATAGCATTGTTGGATGAAATTGAACGAACTCCATATTCATCATTGTTGCACCTGCCCTATTAGCCAAAGCATACCCGTCACCGGTTGCAGATGGCGGATTTGTATTGAACGTATATAGATTGCCTGCTCCGCCGGTGGCTAAGACTACTATTTCAGCATAGTGATTTTCGATTGATAGTGTTTGAGTATTCAAAATACTCGCACCTATTACCGAATTGTCTTCAGTTATTAACTCTAAAACAAAATGATGTTCTTTGATTTTAATGTTTGGGTGATTTCTAGCAAGATGAATTAACCTGTTTATTACTTCTTTTCCAGTTTCATCTTTAATGTGCACAATCCTATTATGACTGTGCCCTCCTTCTCTCGATAAATCAAATTGCAGATTTTCATCTTTATTAAATTCTGTTCCTAATGTTTCCAAGTCTTCTATACATCGAAGTGAATTTTGAATCATATATGTCACTGCTTTTTCGTTGCACAATCCGGCTCCTGCAATCAGTGTATCGTGAATATGATATGATGTTGAATCGTTATCACCAAAAGGCGCAGCTATTCCTCCTTTGGCATGATACGAATTTGATTTTGGCAGCTCATCTTTAGTATAGATTGTTACAGTAGCAAATTCCGCAGCTTTAATTGCAAAATATAAACCGCTTACTCCTCCGCCAATGCAGATAATTTCTAACGCTGAAGTCTCTGATGAAGAATACATACTATGTACTAATTATATTGGAGCATACGCTTTACAGGTATTGAGGCGGCTTTGATGATATTGGATTCTAAGGCGATTTCGTAGAACCGTTCTTCGGCAGTTCCTATTGATTGTAGAGTTCTAAGAATTGAATCTAATGTTATCATTTTCATATAAGAGCATTTTACACAAGGAGTAATAAATTCTTTCCCGGTAAACATCCTTTTTAAGGTACTCCCCAAATCGCATTCCGACGCAAGAATAAATGTTTGGTCTTTACTTTGAGAAACATAATTGATAATATCGTTTGTACTCCCCAAAATCCCTCCCATTTCACTTATATTTTCTTGTACGGTTTGCTCGGGAACTTCCCAGTGTAATAACATTTTTGCATCGGGGTGTTCAGCTTTCAATGAAGTAAAAGAATCCGATTTGAACTGTTCATGAACTTCACAAGTGCCATTCCATAGTATAAGTTTTTTCCCTGTTTCAGCATATATTCTTCTCCGAAGATTTTCGCCCATAAATTTGTCGGGCAGGAATATCAAGGTGTCTTCTTTAAAGGATTTGGCAATAGAGAGTGCATTACGCGAAGTGCAGCAAACATCACATTCCGCTTTAGTTTCGGCATACGTATTCACGTATGCAATAACCGGCACTCCCGGATATTGCTTCCTAAGGTTTCGTACATCTTCCTTTGTAATACTTGATGCAAGTGAACAACCTGCAAGTTTATCGGGTATATAGACATTTTTGGTCGGGCTTAAAATCTTAGCAGTTTCTGCCATGAAATTTACCCCACAAAAAACAATATTCTGTTGTTCTACTTTTGTTGCTTCTAAACTTAACCCCAAAGAATCACCCAAAAAATCCGCTATTCCGCCTTCATATATCAATAGCTGAATCTCAGGTATCATATAATAGTGGGATAGAATAACAGCATTCTTTTCTTTTTTTAAACGTGTAATTTGACGATAATACTCTTGGGTGGTAAGTGTATGTGGTACATATTTTTGCCGTGACTCATCCATAAAACGCTTCACTTAATTCTTAATATAGATAGAAATCAAAAAAATAATTGCTTTGGATACTTAATGAGTAACTGCTTGAAAGTCATCACAAAATCAATAGGGCTTTCTGATTTTATTGCATGGAGATTAATATCAAAATTCATTACCAGATATCAAACTTGTATGCAGGAGGGTATGTCTTGGGTTTTAGTAAAACATTTAACGAATCTTCAGAAGTGTCGCTATAAATATTATGCTGATTACACCATGCTTCAAAAGAGTCGTTTATTTTCTCATTAATGAATTTTTCCAGTACATCTGAAGCAGGTTCTGTTCTTTCTGTTACAATTTTTTCCATTTTTTGATAAATTTGGTTTGGAATTTCTATTGTAAGTGTCATTGTATTTTCCTTCCTATATGTAAAAAATTGGATTCAGGATTTTTTTTTTTTGTTATACTCATCATTCA
>JACPWH010000067.1 GCA_016197185.1 Ignavibacteriota bacterium | reverse complement strand
TTGGAACAATTCCCAAAAATTATTAATTAATTGCTCCCACATCGCAAGTCCACTTTCAGAAAATCCTTTTGACGAGAAAGCAAGTCCGCAACATCCTATACTTCCCTTTGGAATAAAAACAGGGAAATTGGCAGCTTCGGCAATACGTACAAGTGTAATAGGAAGGTTGTCGGACTTAATATGACCGAATAACCGAGATGTACAAGTGGGGTAATATACTGCTGATGCACCTTTAGGTGTTGTTTTCGGAAGTTTTGGAGGTTGACCTAAAAACGGATGCCACGAAATTTTTTGTCCGGCAAGAGAAGCCATTAATCGAGATATTCGCTTAATGGCAGTATTGCCCAATATAGATTTACTAAAGAGAGCAGATTGAAGTCCAATCTTTGCAATATTGAGAGCAAGATGAAAATGTTTTACCATTCGTTTTGCATTGCGCTTGGCTGATTGCGAGTGTATAGCATTCTTAGAAAATTTAACCAGCTCTCCTGTATTAATTCCAACAGGGCAAACAGTAGCACACATTCCATCAACAGCGCATGTTTCTATACCGGAATAATGAAAATCCTCTTGCAATTCTCTGAGCGCATCGGTTTGATGTTCGACAGGTAATCGTTTCATTTCACGCCAAAGAATTATACGCTGGCGCGGAGTAAGTGTAAGATTTTTACTCGGACATTTCGATTCGCAGAAACCGCATTCGATACATTTATCAACGAGCGGATTTACAAGAGGCAGTGATTTGAGACTGTTTGTATGATTATGAGAATTCGAACTGATAATGACATCAGGGTTGAGAATCGTATCCTTGTCAACCAACTTTTTAAGCTGTTTCATTATCGAATAAGCTGTCTCACCCCATTCTTGCTCAACAAACGGCGTTATGTGCCTTCCTGTGCCATGTTCAGCTTTCAATGAGCCATTGTATTTTCCAATGACAAGTTCTGCTAAATCATGAATAAACGATCCGAAATGTTCTGCATCGGCATCTGAATCGAACGAATGAGCTGCAACAAAATGAAGATTTCCGTCTTTTGCATGGCCGAACACAAACGCATCCTTAAAATGGTGCTTTTTAAAAAGAATGTGAAGGTCTTCCACTGCATCTGCAAGACGCTCGATTGGAAAGGCGACATCTTCGTTCAAAAGGGCAGTTCCTGCTGCTCGCATAGCTCCGGCAGTGGGGAACATTCCTTTGCGGATATTCCACATTGCTGCTTGTTCTTTTGGATTTTGGGTGAAGATAGGTTGAAACAGAAGTTCCAATGTTCCAATAGCCGTATGTGCTCTTTCCATCTTAGCAGCCAAATCCTCTTTAGTTTCAGCTTGAAACTCAGCCAAAAGAGCAGCTGCACCATCGGGAAGTGTCTTGATAATTACCGGGCTAATCGGCAGATGCTCTACCGAACGGAGTGCCTGTCTATCCATCAATTCGAGTGCTTCTGCTCCGACATCTCTCAAAGGTACAATTGCATTACAAGCAGCATGAACGGTAGGAAAATAGAGCATCCCCGTTGATTTACATGGATTATCGGGAATTGTACGAAATATTGCCTCAGCAATAAACCCAAGTGTACCCTCGCTCCCTACCATCAATCGACCAAGAATATCAGCAGGTTTTTCTTCATCAAGAAAAGCATTTATAGAATATCCGACTGTATTTTTAATCTTATATTTCGAGCGGATTTTTGCGGTGAGTTCAGGGTCATCAAGAATAAACTGACGAAGAGCTACTATTACATCATAAATTTCCGGACACTTGCTTTCTAATTCCTTATTGGCATCGGATTCTGATGTATCGATAATTATCCCATTAGGAAGAATATAAGTAATTGATTGGATAGTATGGTAAGAGTTAAATGCCACTCCGCAACACATTCCGCTTGAATTGTTGGCAATAATTCCGCCTGTCATACAGGCATTCATACTTGCCGGATCAGGTCCAAGTTTTGCGCCGTATTTTCTTAGAATTTGATTGACCTTACTGCCAATTATTCCGGGTTGAACCCGTACTCGTTTTCCATTATCAAGAACTTCAGCATTATCCCAATTTCGAGAAATATCGACGATAATTCCATTAGTAACTGCCTGACCTGATAGTGATGTCCCGGCAGCACGAAAGCAGAGGGGGATTTTATGATGCGAACTCCATTTGAACAATTCCTGTATCTCCTGAACTGAAATAGGACGAACGATTGCTTCGGGGATAATCCGGTAGCAGCTTGCATCGCTGGCGTATGCGAGGCGGTCAATCCACCGTATGAGGACGCGCTCGGGGGCTAGGATTTTATCTAGGGATGATTTGATGGAGGATGTGGGGAGCGGTTTCACTTTGGGGATTCCGTCCAATTTGTATATTGCAGGGTTTTGATTCTACTATACTCAATAATTTTTTTAAAATCATTGTCATTTGTTACGAGAATGAGTCCATTGGCAATAGCAATTGACGCAATCATAATATCATTTTCACCAATTCTATTTCCGCATCTTTTCAAATCTGCAACAATTTGTCCATATATTTCAGTACAAGAATCATCAAACGCTAATGATGCCCAAAATGAAAAACGAGAAAAGAATTTTTTGTAATGAATAAGATTATCTTCTATTTTATTACTGTTGTATGCTCCAAAAAAAAGTTCAGCTTTTACAATTGAACAGAGGAAAATATCATCTGGGTCACAAAGCTCAAAATTTTTCCTAATATTACTGTTTATAAGAGAATTGCGTTCGTTAAGATATGCAATACATATATTCGTATCAAGCAAATACATAAAATTCTCTGGTCACAGTAAAAATTACTCAATATTTATTCGTTCTGTAAAAGTCCAATTACGATCAGGAAATGCAGATTCGTCTGAGATGCTTCCTAACGTTTCTGCAATGAATTCTTTCCATTCTGTAATATCGCGTTCGAGCTTTGGTAGCCCTTTAATTCTGAACAATAGATTTGCACAACGCTTATAAGTGGATGTATGTTTTTTTAGCAAATTTATTAATGCTGTTTGACGAGTTTGAGCAAGTAGCTTATTACGAAGTATAGATGAAATGTATCCGAGTTGAATAAATTCAATCCATAATGAAGAATCAAATAGTGCATATAAGTATCTTTTAATGTTTTCTGGTAAACTTTCTACATCAGAAATCGCATCTTGATATGAGGGTGGATTTGCAAGCCGATAGGAATTATTATCATATTGTGAGTTTTTTAAAAAATTAGTCATTATATATTGACTGACAATTCCCATGATTTTTACACTGTAACTTAACCTTTCGACTAATTCCTTGGAAATATTATTGTGATGAGTTTCTATCCAATGAAGTGCTTCCGTATTTATTTCTTGAATATCTAACTTTTCCTCCATAAACCGCTGAGAAATCCTTATTCTAAATGCAAATAGTAATTCTTTATATGATTCAGATAAGTCAATCGAATTTCGTTCAGCTATATTTCTATATGCTTCATCTAATAGAAAATCTGCTTCAGTTTCATGTCGCTCCTCTTCACTCATTGTTGCTAAAATGGCAAATGAAGGTAAAGGTGGAAGCTCTGTGGTTGTTATCATGGTATATCTCCTCAAAAATAATACTACAAACATATCAAGCTGCTTTTTATTGTAATTGAAGGAATTAGCTCTGCCCCGCCGCCTTCAACTCAGTCATAGTACACAACGCCCGCATCTCAATCCCCGCCGCCGCAAGAGCTTCCCTTCCGCCTTGCTCACGATCAATCACACAGACGCAGCACAGGATATTCGCTCCGGCATCACGTAAATCTTTTGCACTTAGTACTACTTGTCCGCCGCTTGTGATTACATCCTCTACGATAACAATCGGTACACCATTAATCTCAGCACCTTCCGAAACCTTATTTGTGCCATAACCTTTTGCTTGTTTACGGACGAATGCCGCGGGGAGTCCTGTGGCAAGTGACAGGGCAGTTGCAATCGGTATCCCGCCCATTTCGAGCCCGGCAAGAACTTCCACGTTATCAGGTAAAAGGGCTTTCAAATGCTCAGCAATTGCTGCAAGTAATGCAGGTCGGCTCTCAAAAAGGTATTTATCAAAATACTCATTACTCACTTTACCCGAACGAAGTGTGAATGTTCCTGTTAAATGAGATACTTCAAATATTGCTTTGGATAATTCTTGATGTGTCATATATTCTTGATTGTAGTAAATTGAAAAACAAAACTAAATACTGCTGTAATATACTACATTTTTTCGTCAGAAGAAACCGTATTGCCCAATGTTCTGCTTAGAATATCCTTGATAATATCCCATGAAAACCCCTGTCGCTGTAAATATCCAATGAGTGCGGTTTTTTGTTTATCAATCGGTTTGTGTGTAACCGAACGGAGTTTCTTTTGTGCTGCTTTAAGTGCAAGAACCGAGGTATCATCCTTAGGGAAAAACTGATCAATTGCATCTTGAGCTTGCAGTTCGGCAATACCACGCTTGCGGAGTTCCATTTTCACCCTACTTGCTGACGATGGCTTGCGTAGCAAAAAATCCTTCACGAACATACGGGTATATTCTGCATCATTCAGATAATCGAATTCTTTGAGGTATTGAATGGCAAGATTTTGTTCCTGAACGGAAAATCCGACTCCCTGTAATTTTAGTCGGACTTGGGCTTCTGTTCGAGGTTTGTAGGTGGCGAATGCAACTGCACGCTGTTTTGCATCTATTATTCGTTGTCTTGCTAAGACTGTATTCTTTAATTGTTCAGTGAGTATTACTCCTTTTCCCAATTTGAATTCCAATACCAAATCCATCGCACATTCCAGAGCTATGTCATCACCTGCGAAGACGATACACAATGGTCTGCGTCGGCGTTTTAGGATTCTGGTAATTATTAATTGATCGAACATGATAGTCGTATAAAAAAGGAGACAAGTAATTTTGGGATAACGTTTTAATCCTGTCTGTCCCTTTTAACAAGCAGGGCTATTAAATTCTAAAGAGAATGCAAACTTTTATTTCAAATATTTCTCTCGAAGAGAGGAATTACTTTCAAATATCTCTCTCGAAGAGAGGAATTACTTTCAAATATCTCTCTCGAAGAGAGGAATTACTGTCTAATTATTTCTCTGTAGGTAATTCCCCTCCAATGGAGGGGTGTCCGAAGGACGGGGTGGCTCATATCTCCCTGTTTGACCACGCATCCCTACCTCTCTCGAAGAGGCGAATGTTATGTTCATCCGTTTTTGATGCTGATAAAAAAAATCTCACGGCTTTTTCGCCGTGAGATTTTGGAAACAATCTATTTTTTAGATGCTTTCTCTGTCGGAGGTTCAACAGTAGGAATAATATTCAATACTTTCTTTACATCGTTTTCGAGTGCTGTAAACATTGACGGAGTATCAATGAGCAATCTTCTCAAGCCGTCACGACCTTGCACCCTGTCTTCTTTATAGGTGAGCCATGAGCCACTTTTTTGTACGATTCCATGCTCAATTGCCACGTCAAGCATATCACCAACTTTTGAAATTCCCTCATTATACATAATGTCAAATTCAGTTTCTCTGAATGGTGGAGCAACTTTATTCTTAACTATTTTCACTTTTACCCGGTTTCCTACTATATCTGCTCCTTCTTTAATTGCATCTTTGCGACGAATATCAATACGAACGGAAGCATAATATTTCAATGCATTACCACCGGTTGTAGTTTCAGGATTGCCATATACCACACCGATTTTGCTACGAAGTTGATTTGTGAAAATCACACAAGTATTCGAGCGACCGATAGCTGCATTGAGCTTCCGCATTCCTTGCGACATAAGACGTGCTTGAGAACCCATTTGCGCGTCGCCCATATCTCCTTCAATTTCAGCACGGGGGGTAAGTGCTGCCACAGAGTCGATAATAACTACATCAATCGCATTACTACGTACAAGAGTTTCTACGATTTCAAGGGCTTGCTCACCAAATTCCGGCTGAGAAAGAAGCAGATTATTCAAATCTACTCCGACGCGCTGGGCGTATTGAACATCAAGTGCATGCTCGGTATCAACAAATGCTGCCAGACCACCTGCTTTTTGTGCGTTTGCAATAATATGCAAACAGACGGTTGTTTTACCCGATGATTCCGGTCCGTATATTTCAATGATTCTTCCTTTTGGTACACCGCCGATACCTAAAATTGCATCAAACGAAAGTGAGCCCGTTGAGATTGAGTCTATCGCGACCACATTTTGGTCTGAGAGGCGCATAATAGAACCTCTTCCATATTGTTTCTCGATTTGCTCCATAGCGGTTTCAGCAGCTTTAATTTTAGCATCACTGACTTTTATCGAATTGTTTTTTACGTCGATTGACATATTCACTTTTCCTTAAAGATTTAAAAAATTAAAAGTATAACCAATTTTAGTGTTTCAATTTACAATTTTCATTTTGTGTAAACCAATCAAAAATTCAATTGTTTTTTACTTACTCGTTTTTCACATCAAAAAATTCCCGTATATTTGCCATTCAGTAATTGTATGGTGCTTTTGCCTACGTCCAAACGGCAAAAGAGAATAGGGAATCCCGTGAAAATCGGGAACGGTTGCGCCGCTGTAAAGGATGACGCGCTCTTTTACCCCAAAAGCCACTGCTTTCAAAAGCGGGAAGGTACAAAAATAAAAGAGCAAGGATGATTCCAAAGTCAGAAGACCTGCCTGCAATTCTCATCGTCTATAATTTGTATCCAATTGAGGGTACATCAATAATAGTCATCCGCGCAAACGGATGTGATGAGGAAATGTGCTATTTTTTGCTGCACGGGCGGCTTCCTTTCTGCATTTCCCCATCGTTTTTATCCAACAGTCTTCCGATACTCTTTCATTATCGTAGTACAAAAATACAAGCAATGACTGACAACAGTATGTCAGTACCATTTTTTATTTTCTTTTTTGAGGAAATGTTTTATGAATTATTCTTCTTTATTGCGGAAATTTTTCACTTTTGTTCTCATCGTTGTGGGATTTACTTCCATACTCTCTGCTCAATCAACCATTACTGTAGGGAAGCAACCGCTTGCCATTATTCCTGTTGAGAATACGGTTCATGTATTTTGTAATGGAGATGATATGAATTTCAACAATATTTATGAGCCAGATAGCGGAGACGTAGCAGCTTCCTGGTGGATTCTCGATGCACAGACTCAAACAGTACTCAAGCATCGTGAATTTACAGATCAATATTTGCCGTTCCCGTTTAGAGCAGGTATAGGGTATGATACCCTGTATGTTGGTGCAGGTAATCATGTGAGTACTTTTAATATCAATACTCAAGAAATGATTCAAGATAAAGCTATTATTGTACCTGATTCAGTAGGGACAATCCATGCTGTCAGTGTGCAAATTGAAGGTGATGAACATACAGCAGTAGCTGTTATGTCTTGCATCAAAGATTACCTTACTCCCGGATATATTATTGCAGCAGCAAATGGATTCACATATATATTACCACCAACAAAAATTGGTCCTCAGCAAGTTGTGAATTATACAAATCCCAATGACAGTTCCGACAATGCCGCAATTCTATGTGAGGGATCATTTGGAGTTGAAAATTCGTTTCTTCAACTTAATAATGGGTTTACTTCTACTGATATTCTACTTGGTAACGGGGGTAACCACATTTTTTACCAAGGAAAAGATCACGATTCAATGTATGTTACGGTAAACGGCTCTCATAAAGTTGTCATTGTCGATTTGAAAACACAAGCCATAGTAAAAACAATTTCTACAGGAACTACTGAATATAATGGTCCTCGCGAATCTGTTATCATCGGAAAAACATTGTTTGTAACTACATATAATAGTGATGTTAGAGAATTTAACATTGAAACCGGTGCAATGACCGGAATTTTAGAATCAAAAGGTAAGCCCGAAGGACTGACAGTCATAAACGGAAAATTATGGGTAGCAAATGCATTTATCGAAAAAAGTTATACAGTTGGAAATACAATAGCTGTTTTTGATTCTCCACTTGCCGTAGAAGAATATTTTACAGAGAACAAGAATATCGTTTTCCCGAATCCAGCAAGAACTTCCACTTCAATCTCTACTACATTCAACGGACAGGTAAACATCCCTGTTCAAATTGAAGTTTATTCAGTGTCAGGTGCAAAGCTCTTTTCTACAACCACCTTTACAGGTAATAACGGTGAAGTAAATTACTCGCTTCCGATTCAAGGAAACAATCTTACATCGGGAACATACTTTGTTCGTCTTTCTGCTGCAAATAGAGTTCAGACTTCACGGTTGACAGTTGTAGAGTAATCCCTTA
The DNA here is from genome assembly GCA_016197185.1 of Ignavibacteriota bacterium. GTDB lineage: Bacteria > Bacteroidota > Ignavibacteria > Kapaibacteriales > UBA961 > JADJXV01. Next base: position 3,891 of record JACPWH010000067.1, on the reverse strand, counting down.
GATAAATAATATTTTGTTTGTAGTCGTATAAATAAGAAGCCCTTATGGAAATATTCAATTCTGTAAGGGCTTTTTTAGTAAATGAATTGCAGGTTTAAAATATAACCTTATTTTTCCCAAAAAATTCTTTTTCAAAACACACAGACTATACTACAATGTAGATCAAAAATATAACCATGAAAAATGACAAAACAGAATGAACTTGACAGTTTGCTTGATAAAATCAGCAAGAAGGGATTTGACAGTTTGACGAAGAAGAGAAGCAGAAGCTTGAGGGGTATTCGAAGTGATATTTTAGGTCAGGTCAGTTGTTTACCGCCGTTCATTGATGAGTTATAAAAAACACACATCGACAACGCTATAATAACCGCTTGACTTAATGCCTTGGAAAAGAATCCGAAGGATTCAAATGTTTGTAGAACAATCAAACGCTATATAGTTGCTATAAACATTTAATCCCAATCGGGATTATGAAGAATTCAGGTGATACTTGCTGTTTCCTATGATGCATAAGTATGGTATATTTCGACAGTGAAAATCTTTTAGACCTTGTCGGTTGTTACAACCGATTTTCTGTCTAAGTATATTTATAAAATGGCAGTTGTAACAACTACCATGACTTAAGCCAACGTAGCAGCAAATAAAAATCCCTGACTAAGCATAACACTCAGTTAGGGATTTTACATTGAATCATCAAGAAACTAATCAATCACACCCATGCTGCACCGAAACGGTAATCCGCCGGTTCTTCCCGCGAATATCATCAATCTGCTTTTTCGTCATTTTCTTTAATTCCTTGCCTGTCGGCTCTTTCACTGTCGGGCGTGTTGCTGCATAACCGATTGCCCCTGCAATCTTCTCAGGTTTTACACCTTGTTTGATGAGCCAGTCTTTTACCGCTTCGGCACGAATTTGAGAAAGCTCTTGATTTTTCTTAGGATTGCCTTCGGATGAAGTATGCCCTTCGAGCATCACCTGGAGTTTATCGCACTGATTTACATACGCAAGTAATTTTGCCAGTGCACCCGCTGTCCCGGGTTCTTCAAAGTTAAAATTATTTGTTCCTACTTTGAATAATATTTCGGGGAAATCTGTTTTCGTACCAATTTTCGGAGCTTCGGGACATCCATTATGTAATTTATCATCATTCGGTTTTCCGGGTATCAAGGCACAGTAGTCCACATCATCCCGCACGTTGTCACCGTCAGTATCGGGATTAAGCGGGTTAGTCGGTTCGAGTGTTACACCGTCTTTTTTACTCTTACGGTTCACTTCATCACCATCGCTTAGTGTATCTCCATCCGTATCTGTTTTAAGTGGGTCTGTTTTGTATTGATTCAATTCTTCACCGTCTTTTAGTCCATCTCCGTCAGTATCGGCTTTAATTGGGTCAGTTTTATACTGAGTGAGTTCATCACCGTCTTTTAATCCGTCAGCGTCAGTATCGGCTTTGAGCGGGTCTGTCTTATATTGATTTACTTCGTCACCGTCTTTCAGACGGTCTTGATCGGAATCATCAGAAAGGGGATTCGTTTTGTATTTGCGGAGTTCGTCACCATCGCCCAAGCCGTCACCGTCAGAATCGGTTTTAAGAGGGCTTGTAGAATATTGCTTAACTTCGTCACCATCGTTCAAGCCGTCACCATCAGAATCCATTTTCAACGGGTCGGTTTTGTACTGTTTCAATTCATCACCGTCACGCAAACCGTCACCGTCTGTATCGCCAAGGGTAGGGTTGGTTTTGGTTGTGTTTATTTCCTCACCGTCGGGAATTCCGTCGTTATCTGTATCAGCAGTTATCGGATTGGTATTGTACAGTTTTCCTTCGTCGCCGTCGTTCAATCCGTCGCCGTCAGTATCCTGCTTTAATGGATCTGTTTTGTATTTTGATACTTCTTCACCATCCAATAATCCGTCGCCGTCAGTATCAGGGTTGATAGGATTGGTTTTACGCACAATTTCCTCGCCGTCATTCAGCCCGTCGCTGTCTGTGTCTGCGCGCGTAGGTTGTGTTTTATGCTTCATTATTTCATCATAATCCGTCAGGTTATCACCGTCTGTATCAGCTTTGAGTGCATTGGTAAAATACTTAAAGACTTCCTCACCGTCGGTAAGACCGTCACCGTCAGTATCAGGATTGTTTTGGTCTGTGCCGAGTTCACGTTCACGTGAATTCGTTACGCCGTCATTGTCATAGTCAGCATTGCCAAATACGTAGTAAGTAAATCCAGCACCAAACGTCATGAAAATATCATTACCATCAGATTCTTTTTTATCATGCACAGGATCATAGCCGTCTAACCATGGTGTTCCGGTCATACGAACGGTTCCACGTCCGTTAAACACAAAATCATCAGTTAAATACAATTCAAATCCAGCCCCGAAAGGGAACATTATTTTTTGTTTTTCATACGTTGAGCCGTCATTTAAAGGTAATGCTTTTCCATTGTCATGGGTGGGATTCCAGTTCGTAAGTCCTACTCCACCAAAGATAAATGGGACAAACTTTTCCTTAGGGAGTATATTCCATGAAAGATATGCTTCATACGTGCTGATTCTGGAGAAGTTCTTTTCATGAACAGGGTCGTATTCCTTTTTAATCAAATCATAAAATTCAGGGTATTTTGCCTGAATATCCGCAGTGTTTTTATAACGAAGCTGCGCCCAACCTGCTCCTGCTTGAAGCGAAAGCTGGTTGATAATATTCCAACGGACAAATAAATCTCCGCCAAACCATAATTGGTTGTCTGTAAAAGTACCCCAGTATTTCACACCGCCGCCTGAAAAACCAAACCCAACCCGACCGCCTTCGCTTTGAGCTGTCATCTTGCCAGTGCCTGCAATACTAATAGTCAACCCAATCATTAATGCAATAATTCTAGTTCGCAGAACCAAAGTAAACAATACCTTCATAGAAACTCCAATTAGAGATTAAAATAGTATATATCCGTTACTACCTATGTATCGAATGGAAACTTTACTTTTATCAAGAATTCATTTTTGAATGTTTTTTAGTCTATTTATCTCACAGAGCAAATTCAAATTTGTAATCCACTCCTACAAGGTGCAAAATTACTCATATTATGAACAACGCGGACAAGTTATAAAAATGAATAAGAATATAAAAATCCTCGTATTTTTAATTCGTTGTATCCGAATATTAAGATAAATACTGCTAAGTAGCTTATTTATAACATCGTTTCCAGATAAATGAGTAATTTATGAACTGATAAATTACTTTCTTCCTAAAAAATATCTGTGTCTGTTATATTTTAACAATAGTTTTTTTGAAATCACTTTTTATTAAAATTAAAAACAAAAAAACCTGCTAAGATTTAATAATCCTGGCAGGTTTTCTTTACTTAACTAATGTTAATCTTTATCACATCCGTGCATAATTGCAACGGTTATTCTGCGATTTTTAACTCTTATAGATTCCAATGCTGCTGGAGGCATCTTCCTGAGAGCTGCTCCTGTAGGTTCTTTTATGTTAGGACGGTTGGATGAATATCCTACTGTGCCTGCAATAATTTTTGGATCAACGCCGTTTTTAATCAGCCATCCGCGGACTGCATCTGCACGTGCTTGTGAAAGAGGAATATTGATTTTATCACCACCTTCTTTTGAAGTATGACCTTCAATCATCACCCGAAGATTTTCACATTGCTTTACATAAGCAAGTAATTTTGCCAATGCTTGACCTGTTCCTGGCTCTGAGAAGTTAAATTCTGCAGTTCCTACTATGAAGAGGATTTCCGGGTAGTCTGTTTTTCTACCAACCTTAGGTGGTTAAGGACAACCGTTTTTGTTAGGATCAGAATTTTGTTTGCCCGGTATTAAAGCAAAATAGTCAACATCATCCCGTCCACCTTCGTCGTCAGTATCTGCCTT
>JACPWH010000153.1 GCA_016197185.1 Ignavibacteriota bacterium | reverse complement strand
TAACTCCATTTGTGGTGAGCGTTACTTCTGATTGTGCAGCTTGAATTTCCAGTGAGCTAACCGTCTCGCGTACAACATCACACATATTAAAATACCGGAAACTAAGTCGCATTTCACCTGATTCAATCTTTGAAATATCAATCAAATCAGAGAGCAGGATATTCAAGCGTTTGGTGTTTTGGTGGGCACGCTCTACGAAACGGTGGCTGACTTCGGGGTCTTCGAGTGCACCGTCGAGCAGAGTTTCCAAATATCCTTGGATGGAAAAAATCGGTGTGCGGAGCTCATGCGAGACATTCCCCAAAAACTCCGAACGTACACGTTCGAGCTTTTTCATTTCGGCGATGTCCTTGCCTGCTTTATCGGCAAGGGTATTCACGGCTTCTGCTGCTAAATATGCCTCAGATGAGGGCATTGCTTCGAGCGGAACACGGGCAGTAGTCACCCCACCCGAAACCATTCGGGCTGATTCGGCAATCTTTTCAAACGGCTGGATGATGTGTTGTGCCATCAATTTTCTCCATGAAGCTGCAGCGAGGAGAATCACGCTATACAATAGTGCAATAAGAAGAATCCAAATCCACCAATTAGCCTCTAATGCCATAGGGATAAGCCATGCAGTAACTACACCTGACACAACGGCAACAGCCGTCAGACAAATCATAAAAAATCTACGGGTAAAATGGTCGGAACTTGGGGGCAGCGGAATGTTCATTAACTGTTACCGGGCAATTGAACGGAAAGCAAAAAGAGTGTTAGCCATTTTTAATGTTCAAATATACAATCTTTGGGGCGGAAAGCGGGAATGTTGCTAAAAAATAATATGGGGGTAGGGGGTGATAACGTTGTAAAGTTCCAGAGGAGCTACATAGTAATAGCGAAACCGCACATCAAAAAAGGAGAAAGCTCCAGAGGAGCGACATAGTAATAGCAAAAATTGCCCAGCCAAGACGACAAAGCTCCAGAGGAGCGACATAGCAATAGAAAGTCACACACGTAAACCGACAAAGCTCCAGAGGATCGACATAGTAATAGCAAAACCTACAACCAAAACAATAAGCTCCATCACAACGACAGAATATGTCGCTCCGATGGAGCTTTTGGGGGGTGGGGGTTGCTTTTGCTATTGGGATTTATCCCCGCTTGGGAAATTTAAATGGAGTTATTCGGTTTGATGTAAATAACAGAAACTTCATTGCATCTAAATAATTTACTGTGATATTTAACTAAGTCAGGCTTAAGAAGCATACATTCTCTTAATTGATTATTTAAAATATAAATTAGATGCGCTAATGTGGATGCACCAACATATTCTTTTTCAAATTTACACAAAGTCCATTTATATTCAGATTGCCTTTCTATGGGAATAAATTCAGGATAAAAGTGGGGTAGACCTAATTGAAAAGTATCCTTTTGACTTTGATTAGAAGATTCTAAATCATTAGAAATGATTTTTGTCTCTGTTAGCAATAGGACACCTTTGTCCAAAAAATAAATTACATTGGGTAAATGAACATTCTCATACGAAAGCAAAGTTGTTCCTAATTGATTTACATCTAAATCATTACTGTCGACAAAAAGCATAAATTTAAGTAAAGGGTTCTTGTATGGTCTTGTGTCATTACTTGAAATTATGATGCCATTTTGACTGTTGAAAATTAAATCTTGTGTAATCTGTTCAGGCGGTGTTTTTGTTCGAACCAACTGTTCATTTACATTTTTTATTTTCTCAATAAAATCTTTAACATAAGGTTTGTTTTTATAATAAGTAGATTTTATTTCACCCACTGCATAAATACTCTCATACGTTAAATAGTCAGTATTGTTTTGTGAAGAAAATAGAATTGGCGAACCCTTGTTGTCAGCAATCATTATATCAAATTGACCACTTGTATTCAAATCTGAATCAACTATATGACCTTGACCAACATAATACTGTTGGGGTAATCTTTTTTTAATAATTTCCTTTACGGGTAACTCAATTTCGTCTCCGGCAGCATCAATATCTTTTGTTCTATGAATTGCTTTCCCCTTTTTTCTTGCACCAAAAATATCATCAGCGTCTTGTTGAAAAAATATGTCAATATCAAATTTTGGTAGTGTACCCATTTTACAAATATGTTAAGAATTAGATTCAGAATTGTTATATCTTAATGTAATTGCTTTATATGATGATAAAGCAATCACCCTTATTTTAAATTATTCATTATGACTAAAATTGATAACATAATTATACCGTAGAACAAAACTATTGTTTTTGAAAAAGCAGCAGAAATCCAATCAGAAATACCATTGTCAAAATCTTTTGTTGAAAGTGAGAAATCAGTTTCTTTTTGTTTACGGACATAATCGTAAACTTTTCTAAATAATCTTTCCTGATACAAATAATAACTATCAAGTATCCAAAAAAATACTGTTGGAAAATACGCAATGATTATGAACCTATGGTCAGCATCTTTTGCTGCTAAAGCAAACAATGCGGAAACGAGTGTTATTGTCCAACCCTTAATGAGAAACGAATTTTGCGCCATTCTATTAATTACACCGAGTGTAAATTCGAGATGTTTTTCCATGTAATTAAATTATTTTGGAAAAGTAAGAGTAATAGGTTTAATTGTTGGGGGCATTGGAAGAGGATGTAGTTTATATAAAGTATCTAAAGAATGAACATCATTAGTAGCTTTATTGTTCCAAATATTTAATGAATCTAGGTTTAGTTTGGTTAGATAATTTAAGTTTAACTCATATTGCACACGCAGATTCTCACCTAACCCACCTTTCTCCGAGAAATCTTTTGTGCCTTTATTAGATATCCTATCGGGCATTTTTTTTCTTATTAATTTTGCTGTTGAGATTTCCGAATAAATCCATGGTGATTCGGTTCTATTTATAACTCCTGAAGCAGAAATTGAATTTGGAGTGTTTAGAAAAAACAAACACTCAGTTTTATCAATCATCATTGTTAAAGCGGTTGAAAGCATCATGTGAATATGGCTGGCTGAATAATTTAATTTATCATAATTAAATGTTTTGCCATCTGGATTAAGGCAGTATCTGTTATTTATTAAACTTAACAGATCATTTGAATTTTCCCAAATACATGAATCAATAAATGCTTTCATCCCAAGATTCCTTTCTAACCAACCAGCCAAAACAATTGCTTTCTTCTCATCTTTATGAGAATGTGATATAAAAATATCAGCTTTAATTTGGGGAAACCAATCTTCCTGCATTTTTGAGCCAAGTAAAGAACCATTAACTCCTATATAATTTTCCATGGTTTTTTTTACTTTGCTTTTATTGTCATTGAACAATATTTGTCCCCGCTCAAACAAGCTTGCATCAAGATAATTAAGTTCTAGTAAGTCTAAGTTAAATCCTCTGTACATAATATACGACAATTAAAAATATGAATAATATTTAATAAAAGTTGTTGATATAAATGAAAAAAATAGCATTTCTTCCCCCTCACGTCACCTCAATATAATTCAAATCCTTCCCAAAAGTCTCGCTCATAAACCACAGCGCGCCGAGCGCAATCGCTATACACAGCATCCCCACCCATAAGCCCGCACCTTGTATTCCCGCCACCCCTTTCAAATACAAAAACAGCATCGAAATTAAATTCAGCGAGCCGCGCGCAAAATTGGGAACGGTGGTAGCCACCGTAGCCCGCAGGTTCGTACCGAACTGTTCGGCGGCAATCGTAACAAAAATTGCCCAAAAACCTGACGAAAACCCAAGTAGCGCAATAAACCAATAGAACGTGGTAGAATCAACCCAGTGAAGCTGAAAATACAGCACAATACACAAGCAGTTAAGCAGCAGAAACGTAAGCATGGTTTTCTTCCGGCTGCGCAGCAATTGGCTGAGAAGCCCGCTCGCCAAATCGCCAAGTGTAAGCCCTGCATAGCAGGACGCAATGGCATTCCCTGCATCAATTTTCCCTTGCACTCCGAGCGATTCTGCAAATTCCGGTGCAAGCGACACCAATATCCCCACAACAAACCACGTGGGTGAACCAATTAAAATACAATGCAGATACCGCTTGAACTTATCCCATGTGGTAAATAGCGAAAGGAAATTCCCCCGTTCGATTGATTGCTCCTTCGCAGCCGAAAACATTCCCGATTCATACACGAAAACCCGCAAGACGAGCAGCATAATTCCCAAGCCGCCCCCGATGAAATAAGCTGTCGTCCAGTCGAATTGCTTCGCTACGAAGTTTGCCAGAATAGCACCCATGATACCGATTGTTGCGATAATCATCGTCCCATAGCCTCGTGTTTCCTTGGGCAGGATTTCTGCTACGAGGGTGATGCCTGCGCCGAGTTCCCCTGCAAGTCCTATTCCGGCAAGGAATCTGAGAACGGCGTACATCTCTACCGAGGTTACAAACCCATTGGCAATATTAGCGAGCGAATAGAGGATAATCGAACCGAACAGAATGGAAATCCGTCCCTTTTTGTCACCCAAAATCCCCCAGAATATGCCGCCGATGAGCATACCAAGCATTTGGATATTAAGCAGCATCAAACCCTTGCTGAGAAGCTCCGGACCTGCCAGACCAAGAGCCATCAAACTCGGTTTGCGGACAATGCTGAACAGCACCAAGTCGTAAATATCCACAAAATAACCCAGCGAAGCGATGATTACCGCGGGGTTAAAAAAGATTGACCGTACATGCGAACGGGAAGCAATTGAAGACGACATAAAATTAAGGGTTTGTTAGAAATTCTTCCACATCATGGACTCAACGGGAATAGGGAGGCGGTCGTTGTATTTCGCGGATTTCTTGGTACTGTACGGGGTGAGGACTTCGCCCTTCACTTCAAAATAAATAAGCTGTCCGACCGGCAT
>JACPWH010000066.1 GCA_016197185.1 Ignavibacteriota bacterium | reverse complement strand
CCGTCATTCAGAAGCAGTCTTCGACCGAAGAATCTCAGTTTAGACCGCACCCTGAGAATTACAAGTTTTATATTTTAAATGGTTCTAAGCTACTCTTGACTAAATTCTTTTTTTCGCATTATTGGCTTAATACATGATTTAATTCTCAAGTCTCCATTAAACTGAGATTCTTCAGTCGAAGACTGCTTCTGAATGACGATCTTAAATTTTTTATTTCTAATGTCATTGCATTATTTTGCAGTCGGTTTTGCAACTGTCATGAACTCAAAATTACAAGCAAATATTTTCTATTTTCAAAGTCAAGAACCCCTACCTCTCAATCACAATAACCGAACGTTGCTCCCTACCGTCTGCCGCCCTCAGAATAATACCATACACACCATTTGCTAAATTTTCAGTTGAGAAATGAATCCCATACTCTCCAACACTCAAATAAGTGGTGGCAAGCAGGAAGTGCTCTCCAAGTTGATTGACTGCCTCGAGTGATACGATGCCTTTTCCCTGGATGATACATCTTGCTTCTCCCGATTCACCAACCGGGCTTGGAGTCACGGAAATAAGTTTGAATGGAGGATCGGATGCAGTTACCCTACGAAGTAAATTTGCGCAAACCGGACTAAGATGAATAATTTGCTCAGTAGTTTCTTGAGTAAAACACTGATTGAGAGTGTCTTCTATAGTAATCGGCATTGTAATATTGCTTGAATCCGAAAGCATAACGAGAAATGGAACTGAAACCTTCCAATTTGTAAGGGTTTGAATATTAACTTCGTTATCTGCAGTTACAACTATTTTTGTTCTTTCTTGCCGGAAATGAGCAGGCACTGTTCTTGTTTGGAGACTGTCAGAAAATGTAATATGCTTACCGGAATTATAGTAACATTAATAGAGCTTGATACGATTGATTGGAAATCCAGTGGACGATTCCCGGTATTTTTCAAATCTATTACAATTGTATCCGATGCACACGCAAATAGTGATGTGGGTAATGTCATATCAAACGAATAATTCAGCGTATCGATATTCACTGCAAAACCACGCAGAACTATTCGTGCCGTATCACGTTTAAACGCCGGAAGGGCATCGTGAATAACGAAAATCTCGGCAGTATTGAGACCAAGATGAGTAGGAGCAAATCGAACAGGCAAAGCGAAATTCATATTTGGCTGCATCTTTTTGCTTCCTAAATATTGAGGGTCAATTATAAAGGAAGAAATATCTCCTGTGGCAAGAATCATTGTATCGATTGTAAGGTCTTCATTACCACCTGAAGTTATGACAATTGCCGTTGATTCCTTGCTTTTTCTATAGGATACCGTATCAAAATCTACATTTAAAGTCGTAATGGTAGGCTGAGTTCCCACACCGTCTAAGGTAAGTGTAATAGGCTTATGTTGTTTCCAATTTGTAACTTCAAGAGCATAATCAGAATGGTATGCAGCAGTCGCCGCAGGTATGAATTTTGTTCGAATTCGCAGTGTGTCAATAAACGGACGTAAATTATAGGGGAGTGAAAACTCAGCCATAGAGCTGAGTAAGGAAGTATCTCCTGATGCAGATAAATAATTTACGAAAGCATCATAATTACCATGATTTACAAAAGTTACAATTGAATCATGATCCGTAGAAGTCCGTTCTTTTTGCCAATCAAGTTTTACACTTTCAACAAGCGGTGCAACACCTTCACCTTGAAAAGAGATAATGTTATCTGTTAAATTAAAAGAATTGACTGCAATACCGAATCGAACAATTTTACGTATTTCTTCTGGAATAAAGCAAACAGGAATTTTTAGAGAATCACCCGGAATAAGTGTAACCGGCAAAAGCCCTGCGGTATCTATTCTCATTGATGGTTCAAAGGGTTCAATTTTCAATGAAAAAATGTCTATGGGC
>JACPWH010000065.1 GCA_016197185.1 Ignavibacteriota bacterium | reverse complement strand
CCCAAGCCGCCGACAAGTCCTGCACACAAATCACTGGCAATATCACCAAACAAATTAGGAAGCACAAGCACATCGAACTGCTCAGGATTGGTAACAAGCTGCATACACAGATTGTCAATCAAAATATCATTCGATTTCAAATCAGGGTATGTGGCTGCAACTTCCTGAAACGACCTGAGGAACAATCCGTCGGTCATTTTTTGGATATTAGCTTTATGGACACACGTAACAGTTCTACGCCCTTCTACTCGTGCCATCTCGAAAGCATAGCGGGCAGCATTTCGCGAACCCGAACGGGTAATCAAGCGTATTGCCTGAGCTACTTCGGGTGTTTGCTGATGCTCAATTCCACCATAAGTATCTTCAATGTTTTCACGAACAATGATTAAATCTACATTGTCAAAACGGGTCTTGATGCCCGGAAGAGATTTGGTAGGGCGTACATTCGCAAAAAGATCGAGTGTTTTACGAATCGTAACATTGATGCTTTTATGTCCGCCTCCTATTGGAGTAGTGGTCGGTGCTTTCAGTGCAACTTTATTGCGAGAGATAGAATCTAATGTTTCCTGAGGGAGTCCGTTCCCGTAGCGTTCGATGCAGTATAAACCTGCTTCCGCTTCTTCCCATTCGATAGGTACATTTGCTGCTGTAAAAATTTCCTTTACTGCGGCGGAAATTTCCGGTCCGATTCCGTCGCCTTTGATTAACGTTACTATTTGATTTGACATTCAATATTTCCTGTGTGGGAGAATCCTTATTATATATTTTCGATTATCATTGCGCTTGACTATTTCCATAAAGTCAATATTACCTGAAAAGTGAAATATCAGAAGCGACAATATTATCTTTTTTTCGTATTTCTTGTGATTGTTTTTTCTTTCTAAGAGGAATAATTTTACCTTCAGTATTTAGCTCAATAGATATAGGCAGGATAGAACCTTTTTGGGTTAATGATGACTCCTTTGAGGTATAAACTTCCAAAGAATGACGAGAAGAAAGTAATAATGAACAACCTAACTTATCTCCAAGATAGCGTATAAAATGCTCTCTTTCATCAATCATTTGAATTGGCTCACCTAAAAGTTTAAAATCAGTTATGTTTAGAGGTTTAACACAAAGCAATTCAGGTGAATATCTTTCTTGATTATATTTTTGGCGTAGTTCCATAAGTAACCGTCCTAAAACATTTTCTCCCAGTAAAATACTGTTGTTATTTTTATCTCTCAGTGCACCCCAAAAATTATCTCGGCGACTATCTTCTACAATTGGTTTGTTGAAGGTACTTTCTAATAATTTACCAAACTCAATATAGTTTTGTGCAAGCTTAACACGTAAACACCAACGCATTATACTTACTCGAACACTATCCCAGTCGCCTCGAGATTGGTTGCGGAAAGGCTTAGTCACCATTTTTGCTGACATTGGGCTTTTTTGTTTTATAATCTGCTTTTGGAGTTCAGGCAAATGCGGAAATCTACATGCTTGGTATAGTGCCTCAGAAGTTAAAATTGTAATTCCATTAATTACAATAGGAAAGCCTGATGCCATATTGGAAAGCCCACCATAGAGTTCTTTAGTCTTCTTAAATATGACTACTTCATCACTCAAGTATTTTCTCTCATTATAATTTTCTCTTTGCATTTTAAGTCCTCCATTGAGATTCTATATTTTATTTTTGCAATACTTATAATCCATACTCACTAAGTATTTCTGGTAAAGTTAATGTATTACCCTTTTTAGCAGTAAAAAGTGGATAATTATTATCAGAATACCAAAATGTGAGGGGGGTATTGTTTGGAACATTACGCCATGTAAAGCATAATGTTCCAAAACCAAAATCTTTATGACTTGGTAAAGAATATCCTAATGCTCGAATGTTTTTCTTAATGTTATTAGAGCCTTTTAGTATCTGAATACCACTTGAAAGCATTAAATTTTCGAATCTTATTCGATTTTCAGAGGAACTGAATAAAGTTTCAATCTTTGGAGTAATTTCATTACGATAAAAAGAAGATTGAGGTTTATTTTGGTAATTCTCTGTGTATTTATCAACATTCTGCTCTATTTCTTTATTGTATTCAAGTACAAAATCGGGTTGCCCGCTTTCAACAGGAATTACAAATTCATATTTAGATTCCGAGTCCATTTTATTGTCAATCATACAACCATAAATGGTAGTATAACGTGTGTCAAAATCTTTTTCAATTTTAATTCCAAATTCTTTTCCCTTGTTTTTTAAATTTTTTTCATGAATAAAGATAAAAGAAAAGAATAACTTTGTATTATTTCTTTGAAGAGCTTCCAAGTTTGTTAATCCAGTCGAAAATTCTTGCCCTACCCATTTCTTTATATCTTGAAATAATGTATTCCCTGTTGCAAGGATATCATCAATGTAAACATTGTTAGTTTTACTTTTACTGCCACAAAGTGTAAAGTCAAAACTATATTCTTGTTCGATAATTTCTTTAAGAATTTTTAAAAGAACTTTTTGACTTTTTCCTTTAGGTTGTAAATCAAGAAATATAGTATGAGAGAGAAAATCTTGAATGGTATTGTAACTACCATCACTACTTAATTTTATAATTAATTTTCTTAAAAATGATTTAGCTCTATCTTTTGAAATATACCTCTTAGAGAAGATATGAGTTAATTCATCTAATAGAAACGTTCTATCATGCTCATCAAATTGGTTTACCCACCGTTTAATATTACCTTCTGTAACCATAACGCTTGGGTCTCTCTCGTCTGAACGGTAATCCTTAATTAAGTCAAATACTTTTGTAATTAAACTATCCATATAATTAGGGATTGTATTTATGAAACGATTCTCTTATATATTTTCGATTATCATTGCGCTCGCTTCACCGCCGCCAATGCACAATGTAACCAAACCGTAGCGTTTGTTGTAGCGTTTAAGTGCATAGATAAGCGTAGTTAGTAAACGTGCACCGGAAGCTCCTATTGGATGTCCGAGTGCAATTGCGCCTCCGTGGACATTCAATTTGTTGAGTGGAATTCCAAGCTCGTTCTTTGCTGCAAGGGATACTACCGAAAATGCCTCGTTGATTTCAAAGAGATCAATATCATCGATTGTTAAATTTGCTTTTTGGAGTGCTGCCTTAATACCGTTGATAGGCGCAGTAGTGAACCATTCCGGCTTTTGTGCATACGAAGCATGGGCAACTATACGTGCAAGCGGCTGTATGCCGTGAGCTGCCGCTTTGGTTGCAGAGCTTACCACAATTGCTGCCGCACCATCATCAAGGGTACTTGCGTTTGCTGCTGTCACCGTTCCGTCTTTTTTGAAAACGGGGCGAAGTTCGGGTATTTTCTCGAATTTTACTTTCGATGGTTCTTCGTCGGTATCAACCGTAATATTTCCTTTTTTGTTTTCAATGACCACCGGAACGATTTCATCTGTGAACCAACCGTTTTTCTGTGCCTCTTGTGCGCGCTTATAGGTTAATACTGTGTATTCATCCTGAGATTCACGGGTGATATTACATTCACTTGCGCAAAGTTCGGCTGCAACTCCCATGTGGAAATTATTATAGACATCCCACAAGCCGTCGTGAATCATCGAATCTACCAGTTCACCATTGCCCATTCGGTAGCCGGTTCTTGCTTTTGGAAGAATATACGGCGCGTTCGACATTGACTCCTGTCCACCTGCAATCACTATATCTGCATCACCGCAGCGTATTGCCTGGTCGGCAAGCATTACCGCTTTCAAACCACTTCCGCATACTTTGTTAATGGTCATGCAGGGTACTGACTCACCCAGTCCGGCATAGATTGCTGCCTGACGTGCAGGAGCTTGTCCGATTCCGGCGGTAAGAACATTACCCATAATTACTTCGGAAATATTTGAGCCGGAGAGACCAGCCCGCATAAGTGCTTCCTTGATAACGATTGCACCAAGACGCGGAGCAGATATTTCTGATAATGTACCCATGAATGCACCGATAGGGGTGCGTGCTGCCGAGAGAATAACAGATGATTCCATAGTTGTAGAGGATTGAAATGGTAGCAATGATATTTACATAATACAAAAATACGAAAGCTGTGGAGACTGTGAAAACGTGGAGGGGAAAGTTTTGGTGTTTGGGGATGGTTTTGGTGGGGGGATTAACAGTAAAGAGGTGAAAGTGAAAAATACATATCTCTTCGGTAGTTTATCTAGATGAACTGTTGAAGGACTCAAAAACTGCTATCTACAATGCAGTTTCGAGACATATTGATAAATTGCTGAGATGATAAATAATTTTTGTAACATATTGAAATTTCATAATTTTGAAAGAAAAATAATGTTGATTAATGATTTAGATATATACAGGTGGAAAATAACAGTTATAAGATTCATCAAAGAAAATTATAATTAGATAAAGTTAAACAATAAATATAGAAAAATATGAAAAAAGAAAAAAGAATTCTTACAGCTACTCATTTAGATTTGCATAATGAAAGAATGAGTAAGCAATCTTTATATGAAGTTGCAGAGGATATAAATAGTACGAGGAAACCAAGAATAGGTATTGAGCATGACATGACATTACCCCCTTTAGGACGAATCAATGATGCAGAAGTTATTCAAGGTGAAGATGGTGAATACTACCTGATTGGACATGAGGAATATTTCAATCATCAAGAGAGAATACTAATCAACGGGCAAGTGTTCATAGTTGATTCATTTAAGGATGAGGAATTTTCTTTCTCTGAAATTCAAAAGGATTCATTAGAAAGAATTGAAATTTCTGTAGATTCTCAAAATTTTGATAGTTATGATTCTGCTGACAATTTTTTTAAGGAAATTCATGAAGAAACCAAAATTGATTTTGATAAAATGGGCATTTCAAGAAAATCTTTAATAAGTGATCCTGAATTAATGTTCAGGTTATCTGTTAACCTATTATATGGGTACTTTGGATTGAAAATTGGAAATCTTGTTTTAGCAAAAACAGCAGAAAAATTATCCGATAAAATTTCTGATGATTTAGTAGGATTGTATGGCTTATTGAAATCTGCTACAATAAAAGCACTCTTATATATGAATCCTAAGAATAGACCGATAACTTATATTGTTGAGTTTCCTGCTGAAATAAATATTACGCTAATAATGGTTGGCAAATCTCCAGAAACTTTTCTAAAAGCAATGGATGAAAAAACAGTCAAGAAGTTAAAGCCACAGATAAAATATCTTGTAGAAAAATTAGATGCAGAAAAAATTCAGTTCATTCTTAATGATAAAGATAAATGGGAATTGAATTATTGTCTTACTAAAGATGGGAAAAGTATTGGATCCGAAAAGTCGCGAAAAAAAAGAGATGTAGTTTTATCTAACTTAATAGAAAAACAAAAAATTAAAGCAAAAAAGCAAATACTTCATACAAAACCTCAAGAACTAAAGGTCAAAAGTGATTCCTAATATACCGTAAGTACTATTCTTTTACAATGATATTTTAAATATATAAATTTCACAATTCAGGTGAAAGCACAAATCATTATTGATTTGTTTCTAAAGAACAAAGAGATAGTGGTGTCCTTTTCACTAAGTCTAGCTAATTGAAATTTCGTATTTTTGCAAAAGAAATTCTACACAACTATCACACAGGACTATCCATGAAACGTACAAACTTTTACGACATCCATAAGAACTTAGGCGGAAAAATCGTTCCTTTTGCCGGATTTGAAATGCCGGTGCAATACCCAAAAGGGATTCTCCACGAACACAATGTAGTGCGCAATGGCGTTGGAGTATTCGATGTGTCGCACATGGGCGAATTTGAAGTGCGTGGGGAAAACGCACTTGCGTTCATCCAAAAACTGACGGTGAACGATGCATCCAAACTCACCGAAGGCAAAGCGCAATACTCTGCAATGTGCTATCCAGACGGCGGAATCGTGGATGATTTGCTCGTCTATCATTGCGGCAGTTATTATATGCTTGTGGTCAACGGCGCAAACGTTGATAAGGATTTTGAATGGGCATCGGAAGTTGCAGAAGGATTTGATAACTTGGACCTCATCAATATAAGCGATGATATTAATCTTCTTGCAATCCAAGGTCCGAAAGCACTCGACACTCTTCAAAAACTGACTGATGTTCCACTCGCTGATATTCCATATTACAGCTTTACATTCGGGAAATTCGCAGGTGAGGACATGATTATTTCCCGTACCGGATATACAGGTGAAGTCGGATGCGAAATTTATTTCCGTGGCGGAGTGGATGTGGCAACTCGAGTTTGGGATGCAATATTTGAAGCCGGAGCAGAATTCGGAATTGAACCGATTGGTCTCGGCGCGCGTGATACTCTCCGACTTGAAAAGGGCTATTGCCTCTACGGTAATGATATTGACAATACAACTCATCCTCTCGAAGCAGGTCTCGGCTGGATTACAAAACTTGCTAAAGGGGACTTCAATGGTAAACCCGTAATGGAAGCTGCAAAGGCAGCAGGACTAAACCGCAAGCTCGTAGGCTTCAAAATGAACGTAGATAAATTCATCCCACGCCAACATTACAAACTCCGTGCAGGAGGTCAGGAGATAGGCGAGGTGACCAGCGGTAATATTTCACCGATGCTAAATATCGGAATCGGTATGGGCTATGTTACTACCGAGAACGCTGCTCCGGGTACTACAATTACGGTATTTGCGCGTAATACAGAATTCCCGGCGGAAGTGGTGAAAATACCGTTTCTGTAAATGATAAATTTGGTTTTGGAATAAGAAAGCCGCTTCCTGATTAATCAGAAGCGGCTTTCTTTTTTTACAGAATAATGCTAATCAAAAATAGGTAAGTATCAAAAATGCTTCGACGGACTCAGCATGACAAGTAACGTTCAGTCACTCTGAGTTCCTGATAGTCTGAAAACCGTAAACAAAGTAATTCAATAGCATTAGAAATAAAATACTTAGGATTGTCATTCTGAAGGAGTCTTCGGCTGAAGAATCTCAGTTTAAACTGCTTCAAGAGAATTAAGTATTTTACTATTATTCATGTTAAGATTTTCTATTTTTTCAGACTGTTCTTAATTCTTGAGAGTCCACTAAACTGAGATTCTTCGGGCTAAGAAGCCCCCTGAATGACCTGCAAAAGTAAAAGATGTTATTTACAGTTCATTACAGGATTCCTTTTACTTACTAAATATTAAAGTATTAAGTATCCAAATGCTTCGACAGGTTCAACATGACACAAACAAAGTTATGTCACCCAGAGCCGGTCGAAGGGTTCAATTACTCACCAATCTATTTCTGAGATTGAGAACCTGAAGAACGATTACCATACGAACCAATTGAAGATGTTGTTCGGGAAGGTATCGTTATCGTGTTTTGTCCGGTAGAAGTAGATGGAATAGCAAGTCTCTTTTGAGTAAAAGCAGAATAATTCGTTGGGTACAATCCGCATCTGAATACGAATTGACAAAGGCTTCTGTCTTGTGTTATGCCACCTTCATTGCAAACAGGATTCTGGTATTCCCAGATAATCTTTTTATCCTTGTTGATTTCAAAAAATTGTCCTGAATTCCCGTTGCAAATAAGTGTGTTTCCGTTTGGTAAGCGTTGCGCACTCGAAATGGTTTTGGAATAAAATGATGTTTGGGGATTAGAATAACTCCAATCAGCTTTTTTGGGAAGGAATGATTTTCCTGATTCAAGTATATAATTTCCTTTGGTATCCATAACAGGAGAGATAATATCCACAGAGGAGTAATTCCCGTCCATGCGTCCGAACCCATTATTGAAAACCATTATTTTTCCTGCATCCGGACTTCCTTTTTCAATCCAATGTGCATTGTGCTGTCCGAATAATCGCTGGTCGTCACTTATCCCGCTTTTATAAACAAGAGGATTTCCCCATCTGAAGAGTAAATCCCCGCCTTTACCTGTTTTACCACCTGTATGGAGAGCAGCGACTGATGTTGAAACACCATGATCAATTACCCAAATTTCGCTGAGGTTGAATGAACTGACCATAATTTGATTCAATTCAGGATTAAAGCCAATTGAATTGAAATGTAGCCAATCCGTTTCGTCACCTGCTTCTGAATATGAAAAATTAATGTCCATCAGTTCGGGATGCTTTGCGACTACTCCATAATTAGCTTTAGTCGGGTCAAAGTCTTGAATCAGATGATCCCATGCCTTCCATTCCCAAACTATTTTACCTGATGTTTTACCTTCCGGTTTGATTTCTACTATTTTTTCAGAGTAGAGGATTTTATCCACGTGCAGTGGGTCGCGTCCGGCAGCGATTGCTTGGGCTGCGGTCTTTACCTCGCAAACGATGGCAAGAATATTGCCGTTGGGCAGAGGGAATACATCATGGTGCTGACATTGGAGTGAATCGGATAATTGATACGACCAGATCAATTTTCCGTCCCAATTGTATTTTTCGATAATACCGCCGTTACCCGGCATTCTGAAATAGATATTACCAAAATTCCCGGTTCGGAGTAAGGAGCCGTCAGGGAGAAGATAAGCAGATTTACCCGGTGAGTACTTACTGAGCCATGAATGAACTTGCTGACCTTGCTTATCAATTAGATACGTTGTGGTGCTTGATAAAGGTGCAAAAAGTACATACCCTTCTTGTTGTCCCGCATCAGACTGTACTAAGCCTCGTGAAGGATGAGATGAGGCATTATAGCAGAATGAAAAAAGCGATGCTATAACAAAAACAAGAAACGATTTCATTGGGATTTATACTCAGGATCTTTTGAAATACATAAAATTATCAACATTTATCATATATTCTCTCGACAACCGACAGTGAATTGAGAGAATATCTAAAAACGCCTTTATCTTTTTGAATTGTAAACAGATGACAAATAAGCATTACAAAACCATACAGAGAATTTTTTTGAATGCTTTCAAGGGGATGTGATGATGCAGAAACGAACTTCTCGTTGCCATAAATTGAATTTGCTTTTTAAGTAATTGTGAGGTGTATCTCCATCAAAACTTTAAGGGAAAAAATAGATTCTCTCGGATATGGTGAGTAAGGTCAAGACTTTTGATACATGTTAGCGGTGACTTTTTTTCTTTTTTTAACCACCGGCATTGATACCACAAAAAAACAGGTTAAATTTGCGAAAAATAGTGGTTCAATTATCTTTTTAGAATCTATGAATACAACTACAATACGACCTGTCCTTACACCCTCTGACGAAATGAAATTTATCAAATCTCAGTGGAATTTCTACAAAGGAGATAAGAATTTTGTTCCTCCGATTATTATGGACAGGCAAAAGCTCCTGAATACCAAGAAAAACCCTTTTTACAAACACTCGAAAATGCAGCTTTTTATGGCTGAACGGGAAGGGGCAATTGTAGGGAGAATTGGTGCCATTATCAACGATAATCATAATGAAACATATCATGATAAAATAGGGTTCTTCGGTTTCTTTGAATGTGAGAATAACCAGCAAACAGCTGATATGCTTTTTGATGCAGCTCATAAATGGTTGAAAGAAAGGGGAATGACGCACTGTAGGGGACCTGTAAATCCTTCACTTAATGACGAAAGCGGACTACTTATCGACGGGTTTAACTCACCCCCGGTCATTCTGATGACGTACAATCCTCAGTACTATGCGCAGTTGATTGAAAAAATCGGCTATGCCAAAGAAAAAGACCTCTATGCTTATTTGCTCGAAAATAAAACCTACATGACTGACAAGATGCAAAGGCTGGTGAATGTTATCCGTGAACGTCATCATATTACTATCCGTGAGGTTAATTTTAAGAATAAGGCGCAGTTTATCAAAGATGTGAGAACTCTTAAAGATATTTATAATGCCGCATGGGAGAAAAACTGGGGTTTTGTGAAAATGACAGATGAGGAATTTGATTTCCTTGCTGCTGACTTGAAGCAAGTTGCCGACCCTACGTATGCACTCATTATTGAAATAAACGGCGAACCTGCAGGTTTCGCTCTTGCTTTGCCGGATATTAACCAATCTCTAATTCACAATAAAAACGGAGGGATTCTCGGTGCAGCATGGCATTTGCTCACTAAGAAAAAGAAAATCACACTTTTGCGTATTATCGTACTCGGGGTACTACCCGAACACCGCCGCACAGGAGCGGACGCCGTAATGTATTATGAACTTGGCAAACGTGGCTTGGCAAAAGGAATCACCCACGGCGAAGCATCGTGGATACTTGAGGATAATCAGATGATGAACCGCGCCCTGACTACTACTATGAACGGGGTGGTGTATAAGACGTACCGGATTTATGAGAAGGGGTTGTAGGGGGGAGGAATTTGAGGATTAGTTGATTTTTCTTTCTGGTTGTAGTGTGATTTATTCCAGTGTAGAAATTGTAAAATAGTGAATTTAGATAATTGTAAATTTAATATGCAAAGATCGAAAGGAAAATGAATAAATGAGTAATAAAGAGACTAAGCTCAAGACTCCTCATGAAATTGATTTAGAAGTTTGGAAACGTGATAAATGGACTTGTCAATATTGTGGTTATAGGGCAGTAGATTTTAAAACTTGGTGGAATGGTCATTTTTCAATAGACCATATCAAGCCAAGAGGTAAGAGCTGGAATGGTAAACATGAATTGGAAAATCTTGCTCTTACTTGCGGACAATGCAATACTTATAAGGGATCACATTATGAAGCCGAATGGGATCTTCTTGATAGGAAAAGTAAACTTGAGAAAATCCGATTATTTCTTTCATGGAAAATAGAAACTCAACACAGCAAGTGGTTTAAAAAGCACGTAGAGAATAATTTAAATTTTAGTGAGGAAATTCCATTTTTATTTAATGTACCAAGTGAAAATATGTTAAGTTTATAGTAGGTTCTAGGCTAAAAGTCAGTTGTTAGACTTGACTTAGGTTGTAACTATTCTAATCCTATAAGTAACATTTTTTCATCCTTACTTTTACATTTCAAAAAAATAGTAGGTGAAGGAATTTTAATATCATTATTAAATTTAAATGTGAAGTCTAAAGCTTTTTTCCCATCAATGCTATAGATTTCACCTCCATGACATTCATAAATTTCAATTTGAAATTTAAATGCTTGACCAGCAGGAACCTCAATCTCGTCTATAAGTCTATGGGTGGTTTTCCCTGTTGTACCAGGTAATTGCATCTTAAATTTTGAAAGTGATTTTAATATACCTGCTCTTGGAAGTCCCGAAAGTCCACTATATATATACTGTTCCTTTAACTCTATTTCTGTGAATAAAATTGTTTTTGGGGAATGATTTATAAGCGAAAAACAGATAATTGGAAAAGGTGATGGTTCATTACCCCTCTGATAAAAAGCGTGTTTAACATCATCATAGCT
>JACPWH010000064.1 GCA_016197185.1 Ignavibacteriota bacterium | reverse complement strand
GGAAGCTTTATCAAACTCTGGGGAAGACCAATCGATCTTTTCAGGAGAGGTAAAAATGGCGGTAAATAGCGTTGGGTGCTGGAAAGAAACCACCTGGGAAGGACCTGAAGGAAAGAGCGCTTGTGAGGAGGGTTTTTTAGAGGAGGAAGGGAACACATCTAAATCTTGCCAGGTGGGAAATGTTGGGGTAGTGACTTCTACTAAAAGGTCTTGGGGCTCTTCTTCTTTTTCTTTATGCACTAATGTATGGGGATCGCTTGGCTGGGCGCTGGCCATAGGTAAAAGGTTTAACTGGGGAAAGGGAATAGAGGAAGCGAGAGAAAGGCAGGATTTGCCAAGGTTTAGGACAGAGCTGACTAAAGTGGAAGGAAAGGCTTTGGAGGCTAGATGATGAACGGTGTCAATAAGGGGTCTTAAGAGTTTTTCTCCAGCGACTTCAGCGGGAGTTTTGGGGATGAGGACAACTTCGCCTTGGTCGGTCTCAAAAAGACGGTTATGGGGCACGGTAGAATCTATAATCGCATAGCTGCTGGGCTTAGAAGGGGAAGATAAAGGCTGCGGGGTAAAGGGAAAAGGGGCCAGACAACTATAGGGATGGCTTAGCACAGTACCGTTTAACGGAGCAGGAATAAGGCTCATAAACGTCTCCTCTTTTTAAAGTTAGGGGTCTCTTCTTTCAATAAAGGAAAAACCATAGTAATTTTTTAGAAGGAAAATTGCAAGAGTTATTTTTAGAATTTTTATAAAGCTTTGAAAAAAACTAAAATCGCTCAATCAATGTCCATAGCTTTTTTGTATCTTCTTGTGTTTTTATTCTAAAAATTTTTAAGACCTTTCAGATGTTCCTTGAAAGAAGGGCTGCAAGATCATTCTAATACTCCATTTATAACTCCTCTGTATTGGCCTCTACTTATCTTAGTCAAAGCTATGTTAACCTCACGTTGAAGTTCGAGATACTCAGGTATAGTTTGCACAGCCCTTGTGAGCCATCCTACTCCTCCTTCCCTTACTCCGTCGATTATATCCCTGGTTATATCGATTATATCCCTTCTTAAGAAAGGCACATAGCGACGTATGCCTCTCCTTGAGAAGTCTGGATTTAAACCCTCTACTAAAATATCTCTTAGTACAGACTCAGCTTCAGCAGCTGGCGGGCCTATTCTACCTAAGGCTTTTACAGCTTTAATGCGAAGTTTGTGGTCTTTAAATGTTTTCAAAACGACTATCAATACATATACTTCTGGCTTTCTTGTTTTAACCAGGGCTTTAAAGCAGTTAAAGAGAAAAAAAAACGCAAATCCCCATTTTAAGTAATCAAATACTAAAGAGAAACCTACATTTAACTCATTTGTTAATAACCTTAAATATATTCTTCGATTACCTAGTTGATAGATACAATCAAAAGATCTGCTTCCATCAGGATTTTTTTGCCAAAGTGATTCATGTAGGCCATTTGAATGATTGTTAAATAAGTAATCCACAACCCCAGATTGATCTTCCTTGATTGCCATGCAAAGAATCTCTGCAATTGGCTCTAAAAGTAGAGAATGACCCTGTACATTGGTGATATTATTGAAAAGCGAAAGGTAAGGAGACATGTTGCGCCAATTAATCGAGTCACAGTTATCAAGAACTTGCCTAAATAATTCCTCAATCAAAAGGAAAGGTGAGCTAGAAAAATCCTTAAATGGAACTAAATCCCTCCTTTTTTCTGTTTTTTTCACAGCACTAATTGCCTGTTGAATTGTATTAAGGGAGATTTCAGATGTTCCATCTGTAATGTGATTATCTAAGTAGCAGATCTCTTCTTCTGAACTTTGGTACGTAGATTGGGAAAAATAATTTTTACCAAATACTAAAATATCATCTTTAGGAGAAGAAATAGTCTGTGCTTGAGCCATGGGAGGAAATATCGAGAAACTTTCTGCTAATGATAAAAGCGAACAGCCTGCCTTTGAGATAGGACTAAATAGTGCAGTCGAAGCTCTTCCTGCTTTTTCAATCAACGGTTTGAGGATTCTTTCTCCGATTACTTCACCCAGTGTTTTGGGAACCAGACATATTTCTCCACTTTCTTGGGTAACTAAACGAGTGCCTAATTGATTGGAAGGAAAAGAAACACCTAAAGACTGGTATATACAAGTCTGATGATGAAGTACTGAGGTGTTAGTGTTTAATACGGATGTAATAGCCATCTTTTTAAACCCATTTTAAGTTTTTTATCTTCTGAAGCACACCCTATAGCAACTTCTAGCAAATTGGACACAGCCCAATATAGCAAAACAGTCCCAAATAGAACTCTTTATTAGGCTTATTAGCGATTGCTTTAGTTCCTCTTCCAAAGGGGGGTTGTCTTTTATAGCTGCAATTTGCTCGATAGGTTTACTCCCTTCTTTCTTAGGATCGTTAGATATTCTATAGAATTCTTCCTTGGTTTGGGCATATGTTTGGAATGCTTCAAATCCTAATTTAAGTAACAAAGACTGGTTTTTAGTATACGAAGAAGGGACAAAAATCTCAATCGTGCGATCTCTTATATTTTTTTCTATGATAGAGGTAGAAGCATAAAAATAGGTACGGGCGATAGATGATACAGAAAAATCTTGCTCTTCTCCTTCTATTCTTTCTATCCTAACCTTTAAGCCAAGGACACTTGTCTCTATCCACTGCACTTTTCGACCCCGGTATTTATTATTACCAAACCTTTCTATATGAAAATCTTTAATTAAGCTTGGATTCATGTAAGACCCTAGATCTTTTCTTATATATAATTGTCCAACAGGGTCTTTAAATCTAGGTAAAAAGGAGGAAAATAAACCCGGAATAGCAAAAGATGCAGAGACAGCATCAGAAATAACCAGATTGCGCCATAGCTCGTTTTCACTACTAAACTCAGCTATTTCATCTAAACGCAATCTTCCTTGGGGAATAGCAAAAATATGCAACTCTTTGAATCTCCGAGAATCTTTTTTAGCAAGATCAGATAATTCGCCAAAAGTGCAATGGGGCCTATTAATCTTTTTTGCAAATAGCTCATCAAGCCGGTTTCTAAAGCTATCTATCTTACATAGCCCGTTCATATTACTAAGTTCCATATGCAATCGAAACGTTTGTTGGCTCTCTTTCTTACTACTTCCATAGATCTCAAAAACTTGTTGAATTTTTGGTAGTGTAGAGTTGTTACATTCAAAATTAAAATTAGAGCTGTCAAAAAAAGAGCGGCTAAACAGGTTAGGCAGCTCTTCTAGCTCATAACCGAATGATAAGAAAGCTGCGATTAATGCTGATGCTGATTGCCCAGCTAGCCGTTTTATGGGATGTAAATTGCCTATTGTATGCATATATTGTAGAACACCGATATAAACACTGCTTTCTACTCCTCCTCCGTTCAAAACAAGAGAATGCGGGGGAATAAGTGAGAAGTCTGGTGGTTCAACAAGCTTTTTTTTCTGTTTATTAGGCCACTTTTGAAGACGCGCTTTTAATTGCTGCTCAAGAAAGCCAGTAGGATGCATGACTAAACTTAAAGGAGTTTCAGCATTTCGATTCTGTATTTCCAAGTTAACAAAATAAAAGCCTAAAAGATCAATAACCTCAGGCTTTTTGCCTTGTACTGCCCAGTGTGCAGCTGAGTTTCCCTCCCGGTCAACTTTACTAAGATCTACTTTGTCTTTTAAAAGCTTGATCATTTCTAAACGTCCCAAGTAAGAAGCCAAGTGAAGAGGGGTCCTTCCTAAATGATCTTCATGTTCAAGTAACTTTTCTGTAGAAAGATAATGAGTCTCCAAGAGATATCGCAGCATGGGTGTTTGATCAGTATAAATGGCTAAATGCACAAGGTTTCCTATATTGCCAATAGGTTGCGTTAAGTCAGTATCTCCTTGATAATCTTCCTCAACAAGTACCTTTAGAGTAGCAATATCACCTGACATGACAGCTAAAGCAGCAGGAGAAAAAATAACCTCTTCAGGTGATTTCCAGCTAGTGGTTAAGGAAGCGCCGTTTTTAGCTAAAGCGCGCACTGTCTGGGAGTGGCCTTGGTTAATCGCATGATGTATAGGAGATAGTCCTTCAAAATTTGGGTCATTAATAGGGAAGTAGTCGGAAAGAAGAGGAATGAAATCTGCATAGCCATTTAAGGCAGCTATAGCAAGGCCATTATTACCTTGAGAGTCTATGGTTTGCAAAGCAACGTTTTGTTTAAGAAGGACTTCTATGGTATCTTTCCTTCCTTCTTCGACAGCTATGAGAAAAATACTACGTCCCCATTGGTCTTTCATAGCGCCTAAGGAAACTTTATCAATTTCTGGAGAGGACCAATCGACTTCATGTGGAGAGATAAGAACTTTTATAAATATGGCAGGAAGCGGAAGGGAAAGGTCTTGCGGTTGGCTTTCAAAGCCTTCTGAGGGTTTAGGTTGCCCTAAAGAAGGGTTTTTTATAATAGCAGAGGTGAACGATTCTACTTTTTGTAAGATTGGGAAAGAAGGAACTTCAGCTTCTAAAAGATCTTGAAAATCTTCTTCTTGTTCTTTGTGACTCTGCATAATTGAATCAGTTGACTGAGCGCTTGCTACAGGTAGGGAAGGAATAAGCTGAGAAAAAGGGATGGACTGAACAAAGGAAAAACAGGATTTTTCAAAACGTAGAGCAGAGCTTACTAAAGTAGAAAAAGCGATTTTTGATGCTAAATGGCTAATAGTATCAATGAGAGGTCTAAGGAACTTTTCACCGGCGACTTCAGCAGGTGTTTTAGGAATGAAGAGAATTTCTCCATTTTCATATCATCTTTTTAAGATGACTAAATACGAAGGTGCCGCTTTATCCTCTCTGCTTGCTCGAAATATTCTTGCGCTTTTTCTTGATCTCCAAGAGCCTCATAAATCAATCCTATGTTGTTGAGACTATTAGCTACAAGAGGATGTTCTTTGCCATAAGATTTTTTCCAAATGGCCATAGCTCCTTGATAATGAGAAAGAGCTTTTTGAAGTTTATCTAAATTATCATATGCTATCCCTATGTTATATAGACAGGAGGCCACATGAGGATGTTCTTTACCAAGAATCTTTTCCCATATAACTAAAGCCTTTTGGAGGTAGAGAAGGGCTTCTTGAGATTTGTCTAGGTTATTGTAAGCTGTTCCTATGTTATTCAAGCATTTTGCTACATTAGAGTGCTCTTTGCCATAAATCTCTTCTTGGAGAAATAGAGCCCTTTGGAGATAGGGAAGAGCCTCTTGAGATTTGCCTAGGTTGTTGTAGACACCCCCTATGTTATTAAGGCTATCGGCCACACGAGGATGTTCCTTCCCATAGACTTTTTCTTGAATGGTTAAGGTCTCTAGAAAATAAGGGAGAGCTTTTTGAAATTTGCCTAAGTCGACATAGATCCCTCCTATGCTACTAAGGCTATTGACTATGTCAGGATGTCCTTTGTCATAGACTCTTTCTCGGATGGTCAAAGCTTTTTGGAAATAAGAAAGTGCCTCTTGGAAATTACCTAAAGTGCGATAGGCTTCTCCGACGTTGTTGAAACCACTAGCCAGATGAGGATGCTTTTTATCATAAATTTTTTCCCAAATAATTAAAGCTTTTTGATGATAAAGAAGAGCTTCTTGAGAGTTGCCTAAACTGCTATAGGCCGTTCCTACATTATTAAGGCAGATGGCTACCTCGGAATGTTCCTTTCCATAGAACTCTTTTTGGAGGGCCAGAGCTTTTTGGTAATAATAAAGAGCTTTTTTGTGGTTACCTAAATCGCTATAGGCCGTCCCTATGTTGTTAAGGCTGGCTGCATGAAGATAATTCTCTTCTCGCAGCTCTTTTCTTATGTTTAGAGCTTCTTCATGGTACTCTAAAGCCTTCTGATATTTTCCTTTCTGCGAAGACCAAAGACCAAGTTTATTAAAAATATGTCCTTTATGAATCGCTATAAAGCTAAATTGCACTATGTAAGATGCATGAGGTTCCCATTTAGCGAGCATTTTCCAATTTTTAGGTTGCGTTGTATCTAAGGAGTTTCCTATTTTTGAGAAAAGAAGCAAAAGGC
>JACPWH010000063.1 GCA_016197185.1 Ignavibacteriota bacterium | reverse complement strand
TTTAATTGAAATTTGGTTGTGGTTGGTCTTCGTTTCGCTATTCGTGAAGGCGGAAGAACAGTAGGAGCTGGAATCGTAACTAAAATTATTGAATAAGTCAATCTGACTTTGTAAATTGAGGGCAGTGCAAAACCTGCCCTTCTTTTAACCTACAACTATATTGTATTGATGAGGGTGTACTCGTGGCTTCACAAAAAATTCGAATTAAACTAAAGTCCTACGACCATAATTTAATTGACAAATCAGCAGAGAGAATTGTTCGGACGGTAAAACAAACCGGTGCATCGGTATCAGGACCGATTCCACTCCCGACACAAAAGACTGTTTATACAGTGTTGCGTTCACCGCACGTTGATAAAAAGTCACGGGAGCAATTTGAAGCACGAACACACAAACGCCTTATTGACATTTTTAGTTCTACTCAAAGAACAATTGATGCTCTTATGCGATTAGAATTACCAGCCGGTGTAGATGTAGAAGTAAAAGTATAAAATGACTCTTTGGAGAACTTAAAATAATGAGCGCATTGATAGGAAAAAAGCTTGGAATGACAAGTGTGTACAATGATAAAGGCGACCAAATACCGGTAACGGTAATTGAAGCCGGTCCTTGCCCGGTTGTTCAAGTAAAAACAAAAGACACTGATGGGTATGCATCTGTTCAGATTGGTTTCGGAGAAATTGCAGCACGCAAAATTAACAAGCCGTTAGGCGGACATTTTAAGAAAGCTGACGTTGAACCGACCCGTCATTTGAAAGAATTTCGTCACTTACCTTCAACTCTTACGGTTGGTGAAGTACTTACTGTAGAAAATTTCACTATAGGTGATAAAGTTAAAGTAAGTGGAACAGGCAAAGGTCGCGGATTTCAAGGTGTTGTTAAGCGTCACCATTTCGGTGGTGTCGGTATGGCAACTCACGGACAGTCTGACCGTCCTCGCGCCCCTGGTTCAATCGGTTCTTCTTCCTATCCTTCGCGAGTATTTAAAGGACTTAGAATGGCCGGTCGTATGGGTGGAAAGAGAATTTCAACAAGAAATCTTGAAATCATTGATATCATGCCGGACACAAACATTCTCCTTATCAAAGGAAGTGTTCCGGGAGCAATTAATTCTTTGGTCGAAATCGTAAAGTACTAAACGAGAGCATATAATGTTAGTAAATGTATTAAATAGCACCGGAAAAAATACGGGACAGGTTGAATTGCCTGATGAGGTTTTCGGTATTGAACCTCATGAACATGCAATGCACCTTGCGGTACGTGTTTATCTGTCGAATCAACGTCAGGGAACTCATAAGACAAAAACTCGCACGGAAGTATCGGGCGGTGGAAGAAAACCTTGGAAACAAAAAGGGCGCGGAACGGCACGTTCAGGTTCAAATCGCTCACCTGTATGGGTGGGTGGGGGAACGGTTCACGGACCTAAGCCACATCTTTACAAGCTGGATTTGCCGAAGAAGGTTCGCCGTTTGGCACGTAAGTCAGCTTTCTCGCTTAGACTTCAAGAAAACAGTCTGTTCGTAGTAGAAGATTTGACATTCAATGAAATTAAAACAAAACAAATGGTTGCTGTTATCAAGGCTTTAAATCTTGATTCTCAAAAAACATTATTTTTGGTTGCTGACAGTGAAAAGAATGTCGTATGTTCAGCAAGAAACCTACCGTTGTTGACAACTACTGTTGCTGATAAAGTTTCAACGTATGATATCTTGAACAATAAGAGATTGCTCATATCCAAAAGTGCAATTGAAAGAATAGTAAAAACATTTCAAAATTAATAGACGTCGGATTTGAACATCATGATAACAGTATTACAACACCCGATAATAACCGAAAAAGCATCCAATATAGGACACTTACGTCAATATGTGTTTGCTGTGGAGACAGATGCTAATAAGGTTCAAATCAAGAATGCTATCGAATCTATGTTTGAAGTGAATGTTGTTTCAGTTCGCACAGTGAGAGTAAAAGGCAAAAGTAAAGTAAGAATGACAAAAAAAGGTGTGACACGCGGTAGAACCAACCTTAAAAAGAAAGCATATATAACTCTCAAAGAAGGTCAGACATTGGATGTTGTGACTGGTGAAGGTTCGGACGAATAATATTTCCTCTTAAATTGAATTAAATTACAATGGCACTAAGAATACTTAAACCGATTACCCCCGGAACGAGATTTTACTCTGTAAGTACTTTTGACGAAATTACAAAAAGTACTCCTGAAAAATCTTTGACTGTAACTCTGAAAAAATCGGGTGGTAGAAATAATACCGGACGCATTACTTCACGTCACAGAGGTGGCGGACATAAACGTAAATATCGTATTATTGACTTCAAACGTAATAAATTTGATATTCCCGGAGTTGTTGAAACTATTGAATATGATCCGAATCGTTCTTGCCGTATTGCTTTGATTCAATACAAAGACGGTGAAAAAAGATACATTTTAGCTCCTGAGAAATTAAAAGTTGGGCAAACTATTATTTCCGGTAAAAGTGTAGAATTGCAAGACGGAAATGCACTTCCACTCGGTAGAGTTCCTGTTGGTTTGTTTGTTCATAATATTGAACTCAAGCCGGGTAAAGGTGGACAAATGGCACGTAGTGCAGGAACATCCGCTCAGCTTGTGTCTGTTTCAAACGGATATGCTCAAGTTAAATTACCTTCAGGCGAAATTCGTTCTGTAAGTGCAGACTGTTTGGCAACTCTTGGTGTGGTTGGAAACTCTGATCACATGAATGTACTCGAAGGAAAAGCAGGACGTAACATTTGGCGCGGTATCAGGCCACAAACACGTGGTATGGCGATGAACCCGATTGATCACCCGATGGGTGGTGGTGAAGGTAAATCTAAATCGGGCGGTGGACGTTTACACCCACGCTCACCTTGGGGTCAAATGGCAAAAGGCTTGAAAACACGTAAGAAGAAGAACAAATCAAATAGTATGATTATTCGACGCAGAACTAAGTAAAAAGAATAAAATATGGCACGTTCGCTCAAAAAAGGTCCTTTTATAAGCTATAAGCTCATTGAAAAAATTGATGCTTTGAATGCTTCAAATGTTAAAAAAGTTGTGAAAACATGGTCACGCGCATCAATGATTGCTCCTGATTTTGTAGGGCATACATTTGCTGTTCACAACGGGAATAAATTCATCCCTGTTTATGTTTCCGAAAATATGGTAGGGCACAAATTAGGTGAATTTGCTCCTACAAGAACTTTTCGTGGTCATGCAGGTAACCGCAAAGATCAAAAAACCGGTAAAAAATAAGTAATAAGGTATAGATGAACATGGAAGCTAAAGCACTCAGAAGATTTGTCCGCACATCTCCGCGAAAAATGCGGTTGGTGATTGATTTAATTAGAGGTAAGTCAGCGCAACAGGCATTGGCAATACTCAAATTTTGCCCGAAACACGCTGCTACAGATGCAGAATTGGTTCTTAAATCGGCAATTGCCAATTTGGAGAACAAGGACAATGCTGTTAATTCTGACAGAATTGTTGTAAAGGAAGCATTTGTAAATCAAGGTCCTTCAATGAAAAGAATATCGCCGGCTCCGATGGGCAGAGCATACCGAATAATTAAACGTTCTCATCATTTGACAATTGTTGTATCTGCTGAATAAGCAATATTAGGAGAAGGATCTTGGGTCAGAAAACACATCCAACAGGATTTCGCTTAGGTATCATCAAACAATGGGACCTTGCGCCAGCGGGAGTTACGAATGAGCGATTTGCGGGAACGTTTGCGCGGCGAAACCTGGGAATGGGTGAAGACGATTGGCGCGGCGTTCGTGGCCTATTTGGCGTTCACCACGGTGGCGTTCGCGCAGTATCGAATTCCGTCCGAGAGCATGGTCCCGCACATCGAAGTCGGCGACCGTGTCACGGTGTCGAAGTTCGCTTACGGCTACAGCCGCTTCTCGCTGCCGTTCGATATTGGTTTTTCGCTGCCGCATGCGGAGCATCGTTTGTTCGAGAGCATGCCACATC
>JACPWH010000062.1 GCA_016197185.1 Ignavibacteriota bacterium | reverse complement strand
AGGCCGCCCAGGTTTGCGTTGGCTCCGGCGTTGGAATGGCAGATGTTGCATTTGCCCAGCGAGTTATCCAGAAAGATCGCCTGGCCTCGTTTGGCTACGTCGCCTTTAAGCGGCAGCGGCAAACTCAATTCCGTCTGCCGCCCCAGCGAAAGCTGAAACGCTTCCATCGCGTCAAGCTCTTCGTCGGTCGGCAGCCGAAAATCAACGCCGGGCACTCGATTCAGGCTTTTGGTGAAATGCTGGATCACCGCGCCGGTGGCGAATGATCGCAGCGAGCCATCGCCCGGAGCACCGTCTCCTGACCATCCTGTGCGCGGCCCACCCTGGCTGGCAATGGAAACACGCATGCCGAGCGTATGCGGAACTCCGCGCATAACAAATTTATTCGGCAAGTCGCTGAACCCATCCAGGTTTTCAAGAATCAACCCGAACTTGCGCATCAATTCCGGCTTTTCGAAATTTTCTTTTAACTGATACTTAATTATCCAAATTATTTAATTTATTAGGAGTACAGCCATGAAAAAGTTTTTTAAAAACTTAGTGTTTGGATGTTCGCTTGTTTTTGCAGCAACATCAGTTCTTTCGGCACAGCAACCGTCAATCAATAATTTCCGTCCGTATGATAAATCCGGTATCGGAATGTTCGAATCCCCAAAGGATAAAAATATACCGAAATTTGACGGTATCAAGGTTCGGTTTGGTGCAGGTTTTACTCAGCAGTATCAACTGCTTAGCCATAGTAATAATCCTTATGATTCATCTGTGTATAAATTGAAAACCATTACAGGCGGTTTTGGAACAGCAATGGCAAGTTTGAATATGGATGTTCAATTGGAACAGGGAATTCGTTTGAATGTAACTACGTATCTCTCAACACGCCATCATAATGAAGCGTGGGTAAAAGGCGGCTATATCCAATTTGATGATTTATCTTTTTTGGGTGTTGATGCACTTGATGATATTATGAAATATCTGACGATCCGTGTAGGTCACATGGAAATCAATTATGGTGATGCTCACTTCCGCCGTTCGGATGGCGGCAGTACTCTGCAGAATCCTTTTATGGAAAATTATATTGTTGATGGATTTGCAACCGAAATCGGTGCTGATATTCTCTTTCGTTCAAGTGGCTTTCTTGCAATGGCAGGGGTTACAAACGGTGCCATAAAAGGTAGTGTGGATGCTGTAAATCAAACACCTATCGACCAAGATACTTCAAAAGCACCTGCATTCCTTTTCAAACTTGGTTATGATGATAAAATTGGAGATAATATGCGTTTGCGTGTTACTGGTTCAGGCTATATGATAAGCAGTGCTCAAAGTAATACACTTTTTGGAGGTGACAGAACCGGTTCAAATTATTGGATGGTAATGGAACCGACAAATGCATCC
This sequence comes from Ignavibacteriota bacterium, assembly GCA_016197185.1. GTDB lineage: Bacteria > Bacteroidota > Ignavibacteria > Kapaibacteriales > UBA961 > JADJXV01. The sequence continues at coordinate 16,039 of JACPWH010000062.1, read as the reverse complement.
TATACTTCAAATGCTTTTTCAGGCAGAGTTAATCCCGACATGAAAGACAAAGTTACTGCATTTCAAATCAATGGCTTTTTCAAAGTAAGCGGATTGGAAGTTTTCGGAACTTACGAAACAGCTACTGGTCGTGGTCCTAATGATAAAGACCCTTCCGATATAACAGGTAAAACCGCATTAGACCGTTCCTTTAATCAAATTGCAGCAGATGCTCTCTACCGTTTCGGTGCAAAAGAAAATGTGTATTTAGGCGCACGGTATAATATGGTAAAAGGAAAGTTGCTTGCAAGTAATACTACTGAACAGAGCATCAATAGAATAGCAATAGCAGCAGGTTGGTTCGTAACTGATAATATTATGATAAAAGGTGAGTTTGTTACTCAAAGCTATAAGGATTATCCAAAAAAACATATATTATCTGAAGGTAAATTTGATGGAGTTGTATTTGAGGCAGCTGTAGGGTTCTAAAGCAGACAGTTTAATTTGGGTAATGTCAGCAAGTGTGGACATTACCCAAAATTTAAAGGGGAAAGTTCTCCCGCTGTATGAAGAAAAAAAGTAGAAACGGAGGGATATTTCAATGAAAACGATTGTATTTTTTTGTGGACTGAGCTTTTTAATTTCTGGGTTTGTTTCCGAAAGATCCGTTAGAAGCGTATATACTACATATATAGATGATAACAGCAGATTGTATATCGAAGGCAGCAGCAACGTCAATACATTTGAATGCAACAGCAAAGATAAATGTGCCCCGATTTCAGTCGGAATTTCAATTAACGAATCAGCTGATACAGTACGTCTTTCAAATGCCTTGTTACAACTTCATACAATGAATTTGGATTGCTCTAATTCAAAAATGAATTCTGATTTACAAGATGCATTGAAAGCAGAACAATATCCGGTTATTAAAATTGATTTATTAGGGGTGATGCTTAATGACGGTAGTCGATTTGATGATATTGAAAATGAATGGAAAACTGTAAAAGCACTGGCAACATTCACTATAACGAATGTTACCAAACGAGTGGTGATGGATGTAAGAGTTCGCAGATTGGATTTTGGGAAATATCGTTTTATGGCACAAAAACAAGTGAGGATGACAGATTATAATGTGCAGCCGCCTGAGGTATTATTCGGAATGGTAAAAGTAAATAATGTTATAAGTATAAATATGGATGTTACTGCTCGGTTAGTGAAGGAATAATAAGATGATAATGATGAACCAAATTCATTTATAGTATAATTTATAATACTTCAAAACAACACTATGCTAAAGGTAAACCCTTTCATTTCAATATGAAAGGGTATTTTTTTTATTACTCAGAAAATTGAAATGATTGTATCTTCTTGTGAAGATACATGAAATTGCCATTATGTTAATTTGTTATTCAAAGTTGAGAAATTCAAGAATAATTTTTTTTTGTTGCATTTTACTTCCTTTTTATTTGTAATTTTGTCTTACCGTCTATCCGATTCTGAATCTGAACAAAATACTCTACTTTTTTGTATCATTCATACATTTTATAAAGGATTAATTCTATGAGAATTAACTACTTGTTTCTTTCAGTTTTTATACTGATAGTTATTCTATCCTCAGGCCGACAGGCATATTCGCAAGTTCCACGCAGTTTTTCAATACAGGGAGTGATTACCGACTCCGGTTCAAAAACGATTCCTGACGGTGTATATACTATCACCCTAAGACTTTACGATAAATTGATCGGTGGAAACATTGTGTATAGCGAAGAATACACTACGCCTGTTTTCAAAGGATTGTTTAATCTGACATTAGGTGCTAAATCACCGTTGCCTCCGTCAATAGTATTTGACAAACAGTATTTTGTAGGGATAAGCTACAACGGTAACTCCGAAATAGCTCGCATCCCATTTTCGTCCGTTCCATATTCAATTATGGCAGAAACAGTACCGGACGGTAGTATTACTTCAAATAAAATAGCGGATGGAAGCATTACTTTGGATAAGCTGTCGCCTGAACTAAGAAATGATAAGAAGGGGAGCACTACACTTGCGAATTCAGCTACAGGAGCATTAGCGTTTATCGGAGGTGGAGATTTTAATGTAGCATCAGGTAATTACTCCTCAATTGTAGGAGGATATTCCAACAAAGCACAAGCGAATTATTCAATAGCTGCAGGTGGAAACAGTAATATTGCAAGTTCAGTTTATACAACCGTGAGCGGTGGTTATTCAAATGTGGCAAGTGCTCAAAGTGCAGCAATAGGGGGTGGTTCGAATAATATAGCTAATGGACCATATTCTATGGTAGGGGGAGGCTCAACAAACAAGTCTCAGAATCAATATTCAGGGGTAAGCAGCGGGTTGAGTAATACTTCAAGCAGTTCATACAGCTATATAGGAGGTGGCAGTAGCAACACTGCCGGAGGGAACTACTCAGGTATTCTCGGAGGGTATTCAAATTACATATCAGGAATGTATGGTTCGATAGTGGGTGGGTACGATAATGCGGTTACTGGAGATTATTCCGTAGTTGTAGGTGGAAATGGTCTTACCCTGAATGGAGATGCAGACCGGACATTCGGATTTTTAGCGAATTCCGGCTCACGTTCAATGACTATTAACACCCCAAAAGTGGCAGTATTTGGCAATACTGATTTATGGATAGCTTCCAATGACGGTACTGCCCGTGCTTTGAAATTATTCAGTAATAATATGAATGCTTCAGGGGCATATCCCTCTACGGTATCAAAGAATGTGGCAATTAAAGCACCAGATTCCTTATTAAGTGATTATACATTGATATTGCCAATTAATTCGGGAAGTACGGGGCAAGTATTAACAACAAACGGCAGTGGTGAATTAAGCTGGTCAGCTGCCGGAGCATCAGGTTCTGCGGGTGGAGACTTGACCGGAACATATCCGAATCCACAAATAGCGTCAGGAGTGATAATAAATTCCGACATTAATGCATCGGCGGCAATTGATTATTCGAAATTGAACCTTGCGGGAAGTATCGTGAATGCCGATGTGAGTAGTACAGCAGCAATCGCATATTCAAAATTAGACCTCTCAAGTAGTATCGTCAATGCCGATGTGAGCGGTACGGCAGCAATCGCATATTCAAAGTTGAACCTCACAAGTAGTATCGTGAATGCTGATGTGAGTGGCACGGCAGCAATCGCATATTCAAAGTTGAACCTCACAAGTAGTATCGTGAATGCTGATGTGAGCGGTACGGCAGCAATCGCATATTCAAAATTAGACCTCTCAAATAGTATCGTGAATGCTGATGTGAGCGGTACGGCAGCAATCGCATATTCAAAATTGAACCTAAGTAGCAGTATAGTGAACGCAGATGTAAGTCCTACAGCAGCAATTGCTTACTCGAAACTAAATCTGACGAACTCGATAGTAACCGGTGATTTAACATCGGGTTCAGTAGTAACAGCAACACTTGGCGACAGTTCAGTAACAAGTTTGAAAATAGAAGACGGCACAATCGTGAACGCAGATGTAAGCCCTACAGCAGCAATTGCTTATTCAAAATTAGCATTGTCCAACAGTATCGTTAGTGGTGATTTAACAACAAATGCTGTAACGACCGGTGCAATAACAGACAGTGCTGTTACCGGTTCTAAAATACTTACAGGTGCAGTCGAGACAGGGCATTTGGCAAACAACTCAGTAAATGGAGCGAAAATAGCAATGGGGTCAGATGCCACAGGCGATATTATGTATTACGATGGCACAGATTACGTTCGCCTTCCTGCCGGAAGTAACACAAATGTTCTAACATTGGCAAGTGGTATTCCGTCTTGGGCAGCAGCAAGCGGTGGAACGGTTACAACAAATTCAACGCTTACAGGAAACGGTACAGGCGGCAGTCCTCTAGGAATAAATTTAGGAAACAGCAATACCTGGACGGCGAATCAAACGTTTAGCGGTACATTCTTGATAACTGCAAATGCAAGAATAGCGATGACCAATAGTGACAATAATTCACGGGATTTGCGGATACAAGAGCCCTCCGGTACAGGCTCACAGTATATTGGAATCCGATGCCCGAGTGTCACAAATAACGGGAACTACTTGTGGCCTTCTGCAGTCGGTTCGGTAGGACAGGCAATGATTATATCTTCTACAAATGGTGTAGATTCTGCAAATCTTTCATGGGGTACGTTTCTTGCATCGGGTTCATCAGCAGGAGGAGATTTGACTGGAACATATCCAAACCCGACTATTGCAGATAACGCTGTAACAGGGGCTAAAATAGCGATGGGATCGGATGCAACAGGTGATATTATGTATTATAACGGAACTGATTATACACGCCGGGCAATAGGAAGCACCGGAGATGTACTTACAGTAAGCGGAGGTGTTCCTACATGGGCACCACCGAGTGGTGGCGGTGGTGGCGGGCTTGCTGTCGATTTGCTTGCTACGAAAACAAGCGCACAATCACTTCCTAATGGAGGATCCGGTGTTACACCTGATGATTTACTCTTTGATAATGTAGTTACTTCGCCAACTGTCGGCAGCTATAATAGTGGAACTTCTGTCTATACTGCGGGTAGTACAGGTCTTTATATGATTACCGTTAATGTAACATCTTCGACTGCTACTGTAGCAAGTGCACCTGTACCTCAATTAGTTGTAAACGGTACAACCGTTGTTTATGGTGTTGGCGTCAGCAGTACCAATTTTCAAACAAATTTCGCCCACAGAGGTGAGCTTACTACAGTTGTATCATTAACTGCAGGCGATCTTGTCAAAATTAAATGTGCAAATCAAAATACTACTAACACAACAGCAATTAGTACAGATGCTACTACACGTATAAGCATTATGAAATTCTAAATGTCTTTTATTAATTTGATAAACAGGACGCGGAGATCTTCTTTGCGTCCTGTTTTGGTATTGGGAATCTCTTTAATCATTTATAGTACAAAAGGGCAAGCATCATGGAAAGTATACAAAGTCCGTTTATTTTAGACACTTTCACCCCTTTAGTCGGTGAAAAATTTACAACTGTAATAGATACCGGCGAGAAAATTGAATTGCATCTTGCTGATGCAGATGCAATTCAATTACATAAGCGGGACGGGCGCACGCGGGACAAAGAAAGTACACTGCGAAAAGATCCATTTTCGCTTATTTTTTCGTTTAATAGAATGTTATCGCAGGGTATGTATTCCCTTCATAACGATACATTGGGTGAGGTAGAGATTTTTCTTGTTCCTATAGGTCCGTTTGATGGTAATTGGGGACACGAAGCAGTATTTAATTAAGCAGAGCCACCCCGTCCTTCGGACACCCCTCCATTGGAGGGGAATTTTATGTTCGAGGATAGGGTTTTTACCCTTTAAACAGAGATAATGTATAGATGTTGAAACACAGCAGAGCCACCCCGTCCTTCGGACACCCCTCCATTGGAGGGGAATTTTTTTCAGAATCTTATCAGATTTCAGAATCTCATCAGATTTCAGAATCTCATCAGATTCCAAAATCTTATAAGATTTCAAAACCATACCGGAGATGCCGCTTCGAGGGTAAAACCCTCAAAGCAAGAATAAAATTCCCCTCCAATGGAGGGGTGTCCGAAGGACGGGGTGGCTCTTCGGCTGATCGGATATTATTCATTACTTTTTTTGCGCTCCATAAATTTATGTGTACCGATATCTTCTATAGAAACAAAACCATATTTACCATAAATACCCTCAAGATATGGTTTAGTTTTTTCAAAATAAAGAGTTGATGTAATATTCTTTTCCTCCAATTCCTTTTCAATCCTTTGCATAATCTCCGCGCCGATGCCTTTCTTTCTGTATTCCGGAAGAATAATAATATCCACACAATGCAGGTTCTCCTGTGTACGGTATAGTATTAAACGACCGATATCGATATTATCATAAAGAATAATATCATAATCAAGATTTTCATAATTACTATCAAAGTGCAGTTTCTGCGCATTATATTGCATCAGGAAAAAAGCTTTTCGATCGTCATCATTGCGCCATTCAATAAACTGCATCTCTTCTTCACGTGACGTTTCATAAAGAGCAATAAGGAAATCCCTGTCGGACTCTAATTTAGGGCGCAGGGTAAGAAGTGAAGTATCAATCATAGTTTGAGGAATTAAATGTGAATATTGCTTTGATGTACATTCTATGGTTGTATGATCGTATCAGTTAATATACAATTTTTTATTTTATTGCTGAATTAAATAAAAATAAAGCAAACGTCCGTGCTCTCTTGTAAGAATACGGACGTTGGGTAGTACACGCCATGTTTTTAATTATATCGTTATCCTCGCGAAGGAAAGATACCTACCATTGCTATACAGAAATTTATAACCAAGTATGGCTGCATATTCTGATGCGGCTGTGATCCACCTCCCGGAATCGTATTGCCGCTCATGACACCTGTTATAGTGGAGTTATAGAACTGTGCTCCCGAACCACTGGTATCTACACCCGGGTAATTACTTGTTGGGTCCGTTTGCCCTCCAAGCGTACTGGCATTTACACCATGGGAATGTGCAGGAAGCTCTGTTTGATTGAGTGTAACAGTTTCTGACCCAAACACCTCACCCATAACATACGGAGATAGCCCCTGACCATTACCCCAATGGTTGGATACGCGCCCGCGTAAGTCAGGTAACCCAAAGGTTACTTTACCGTCTCCTCCAAACGTAGTACCCAATAATGAAAAGAGTGCAGTATATTGATTAATAGGTAGTAATTGACCGGCACATAGCGAAAAACCTTTTGGGGCAAAATTGAACCCTGCCATCATAATCTGACCAAGATAAGGCTGTGACATAATATTCTCCTAAAAAGAAATGATTTTTAATTTATTAACTGAAATCTGTTATCTAATACATCGTAACTGCACGTAATTAAAAACTGTAATGAAAAAAATCCCGACTCGGGATTATCTTACTGTCTTTGAGGGAATACCCCTTCCAAAGCAATGCAATAATTGATTGTAAGTGTGGGTTGCAGGTTGTTATGCGGTTGACTATTGCCGGTAGGTTGTATCATCTGTACACTCATTGTAGTATTTGTTGTAGTGGCATAACTTGTGATTCCCGAACCACTTGTGTCTGTAGAAGGGATGTTCCCAATTGGGTTTTGTGCTCCTGATCCGCCTTTATCTGCATTAACCAAATGGCTATGTGCTGCCATTTCTGCAGTAATGAGTGTTACTGTTTCTGTTCCGATAGAAGTACCTATATCGATAGGGTCAATCCCCTGTCCGCCTCCCCAACTGAGCGGGGTACGTCCTTGCAAGTCAGGTAACATAAAATTTGTTGTTCCGTTGCCACCGTAATTCGTACCAAGGAGCGAAAACAAAGCGGTATATTGTGAAATGGGCAAAATTTGACCATTACATAAGGCAAAACCCATCGGCGCAAAGTTAAATCCTGCCGGCATTATCTGACCTATAAAAGTTTCAGCCATGATATTCTCCAATAAATAAATGTTTTATAGAATTGATTTGTTTAATGTTAAGACTGAGTGTCTAAATTTTTTTTTACTCCAACAAGTATGTAGTATTAACAACTTCTTAACTTGGAGATGGGTAGATACCTTCTGTAGCAATGCAGAAATTAATTGCCAAAGACGGCTGCATATTATCATGAGGTTGACTGCCACCCACCGGTGTTATCACTCCGGGATTCATTGTTGTGTTTGGAGCTGCATTAGAGTAATTGGTTGCACTTGCAACACCATCCTGAGCATATACCAATCCGTTTGGATTAGCTTGGGTTGCGTTATTTTTCGATGCTGATACCCCATGTCCGTGTGCCATTTGAGGATATAAAAGGGTTACGTAATTACTCCCGGCTTTTTCACCTATAGTACGGTTAGTTAATCCCGGTCCTTGCCCTTGGCCGAGTGCTGCACGACCTTGTAAGTCTGGTAATCCAAATGTAGTTACACCATCTCCACCATAAGTGGTGCCTAATAATGTAAAAAGTGCTTCATACTCGCTAATAGACAATAGCTGCCCATTACAGAGTGCATAGCCGACCGGAGCAAAATAAAAGCCCACGGTAATAATTTGTCCGAGAAATGGAGTTGCCATTGATTCCTCTGAATAATATAAAAAAAATGGATAACTGTTACCCGAGCATATATTAACTCAGGTAAGTGCAAGATAGATTTTAAATGTCAAATGAAAAAAATATTTTTCAATATTTTTTTATTTTCCCGTAACAAATTAATATAAAAAAAAATACTGTGCAAGCCGACCGCACGATTACAACGCACGATTTCAACGCACGATTTCAACGCACGATTTCAACGCACGATTTCAACACTTTAAAGGGCATTTTTGAGAAGGTTCAAAGGGGGACAGTTCTGTAGATAACCAATAGTACTGAGTGCAATTTTGAATAGGATTACTACATGAAATTTCCGTGAATTTTAGTGAGTCCTGCTGTTTTTAGAGAGTGTCTGGGCTGTTCGTTGTGTTTGTGATTTTTTAAGACTATTTCTGAACTGTGATTTTTGTGATTAGCGTGAATGTATTGGTTACTATTACCCACTAATCATAACGATAAAAAACACTCATATAATATATAATTAATAGATTTAACATAATTACTATGTTGCTAAAATGTTGCTAAAAAGTGTTGAAATTGTGCGTTGAAATTGTGCGTTGAAATCGTGCGGTGAGTTTTGATAGGATGAAATTTTATGATAAATTAGTTGGTCTGTCAGAATTGCTTTTTTGACAGAAAAAATAGTGGTATTTTTTAACTAATTATACATGGAGTGCTTCATGCAGTTTCTCCCAGTCGTTCGCCGTAGTTCTGCTTTATTGCAGAATGCTGTTTCATCTTGTATAGTAACACCCGCCAAGTTCACTGGCATATTTTCTTATGTAAATAAGAGGTTAGGAGGGAAAGCTATATGGCTTGTGCTTCTTGTAGCTCTTGTTTTCTCTCTAAGTTATTCTCCTGATTCGAAAGCGCAGCCATATCAGGAGTGCGGCCCTGCTCATCCCGGTTGTGAATGGGGGGGTGGAATTATGTTTTCAATGTTATTATACCTGTAAATGTAAATGGCGAAATTTGTAATGTAAATTTTTTTTATAAATATAGGCAATGTGGAGCTACAAACTTATATCAGTACTTAGTTGTAGGCTATACATGGCCGCCGCCACCTTGTGGAATATCTGCATATCTAAACAACTTAAAAGCAACAGACCTGACTGCATATTATGCTGCACTGGCAAGCATAAGAGCACAGGCACAGCTTCCGTGTGGAGAACATTTTTTTAAAAAGATTCGCTTAGAGAGTCTTGTACCTACTGATTACGATTGTCTTTATACTACTGGTTGCGAAACTTCTGGATTAGGCAATGTAGAGATACAGACATTTAACGATAAATGTATTGAATTCATAGATGTTTACACTCCACCGAACCCTGCTACAGGAAATCCGGGTTGTCCTGGAGCAACCTATTTTGTTGATTGTGGCTCCGGACAATGTTGTGTTATAACAAGACGGATGTGCTACGATAATGGTATTGTACGTAGTTGCGTAACTCTTCATACGGGTTATGGTTCAGGACAGGACAGTGTACAGGAAATGCTACATTTACCCCGCCGGCTGGTTGTAATATAAGCCTTCCTCGTTCGGGTTGTATAAATATTACTTGTGACTAAAAACGGTAAATAGACTTAAAATGTTACTGTTAATAAGTAATGTTTATGTTATACATCACGGTTCTGTTAGAAAAAATAAATTAACTGAACAATCTTTTTCATGTACCAACTTACAATATGGAACACTACTGACATATGTTGGGGCGTAGTGTTCCATGGTAATTTGATACGCAATTTCGTTAGTTACTCTGAATTCATCGAAACGTTCAATTACGTAGCAAATTTTAAAACTGAACAGGTAAAGTAACTAAGTTTTTTTACATAACTGTAGTATATTACATATCTTAAATTTTATTACGATTGTATGAAAAAAATCATACCTATTTTTTGGGTTTTTGTTGTCAGTTCGCTCGCAGCACAAACGGAGAACGGCAGTTATTCTTTATTCAATACCGAAAGTGATCCTTATAATAAGGTCGGTAAAGACTATGCCCATGTTCTTGGTAATACTACCTTTACTACCACCCTCAATGGAGCAATTGATACTGTTTGGCAACATACCGAAGAGCGTCCTGAGCAAAATTCAATTATTACAAATCAGTTTCTTGCAGCCTCAGATGGTAGTTTCTATTTTGCAAGTTATCGTTTTGGAGGATTTCTTACAAAAATAAACAGTAATGGTGAGATTGAATGGACAATAGACAGGTGTTTTTCAGGTGATACCAGTAAATATTACACTGAATTTAAAAATATTTCAGAGCTTCCGAATGGTGATATTCTTGTGTATGGAAGTGAAGGTAAGAAAGGTTTTCAACTGTATCAACTATATCCAATTCGATTCATTATTTCTCCTGACGGGATTATTAAAGAAGAAAAATCTATGCGTGGTCTGTTAGCACTGGCAATCCCCAACCATAGAGTCAATGCAATCTTTCCGGATACCAGAATATACATGAATATTTACAGGAGGGATAGTTTGTCTTTTTTTGAAGTGGATACATCGTTTACAAAAATACAGAGTAATATCCTGTTTAAAAACGAGTACGCCCAAGACCCATTTTTTTCCGGTGGCGGCAGAGCAATACCCTATGATGATACTTCCTTTATATTTATTAATTATGGGACTTTTCTTGGGGATACTGCTGCAAGTGCAGTTCTTCTACGGTTTTCCCGTGAATACAAACAGCTAAATCGAACAGTCATTCGCCCTTTAGGAGTAGTGATGAGTGCTTATAACGATGGTGCATTATTAATACTGAGAAATGACGAGAAAAGAAAAATTAATATAGCAAAATATGATATACAGGGAAGTGTTCTATGGGATAAGCAACCTGAAATGCTTAAAAGTTTTTTTTTCGATAATTTTAACATCAAGAGAGGAAATAACGGAGGTTTTATAGTATGTGGGGAAATCTATCCTCCAGTCGGAGATGGTTCAATACACTATTCTATTGAAGAACGGCATGGTATTGTCTTCAAATTAAACGACGAGGGTGAATGCGAATGGTATTATACCATCGGAAAAAAGGACTTAAGGAATACAATTCAAAGTTTTGCCGAGGCATCAAACGGAGATGTAGTGTTTGTTTGCAATAGTCTAAGTTTAACAGGTGACCCTGTTAGTACTCCTATGCAAATTACCCGCCTCCGCCATACAATAACTGGGGTTATAGAGCAACCAGTAACGCCTAAAGACAACATCTCCATCTACCCAAACCCAACCTCAACAACCGTTACAATTTCAGGAATAGAAGGCAGCACTTCAGTACGCATTATGAACAGCTTGGGGATGGAAGTAACAACCGGTCAAGTTGCAAACGGAACGGCAAAGATTGATGTGGCGAACTTTGCAAACGGGGTGTATTTTGCAAGTATTCGCACGTTGACGGGTGCTGTTGTCAAGCCGATAGTGGTGAACAGGTAAGATAAGCTGATAGATGATTTTTTCCCTGCCGGATTTGTCAGAATCCGGCAGGGTTTTTATATTCATATATAGTTCATATAGGAACAAGGCATTTGTAGAAAACAATCAGTAGCCTACTCCTGTTTCACTGCCAGCTTAATAACAGAATCAAGAGACTCCTCATCTCCCAAACCCAACCGAGTGCGAACCCTATACCGCTGTGTATGAACAGACTGCACAGAAATTCCCATCAATCCTGCGATATCCTTGGTTGTATATCCAAGTACGATAAATCGTGATAATTCTCTCTGGACACGCGAAAGACTCGGGAATTTTTTTTCAATTACCTCATCAATTGTTTTATAAGTTTTTGTGGAGATTGTTGCAGTAGTTCTTTCGGTAGTACGGAGTACAGTTTGTAAAACTTGTACAAACTGCTCCACCTGATCATTTGTAGATTTCATTGATTTTAATGCAGAGCGAATCTCCTTGAGGGCTTGGTCGCGGTGAACGAGTGCTGTTGAGAGTTGTCCTATTTCTTCTTCGAGTTCATAACGTCTGAGTCGCTCCGCCTGAGCTACGCGAATTGCCTCTTTTTCCTCAAGAATAAGTAGCATGTTTTTATTTCGTTGATCGGATTCTTCATTAAACACCTGTTCTTTTAAGCGATGAAATTCTTTATATTGATAAAAGGCACCGGTAGTATCATTCCTTTGTTCCGAAATTTTTGCAAGCTGTTCATGCACTCGATATTGATTATGGAGGTCATTGCTTTGTTTGCAGACTGTAAGTGCACGTTCGGCAAGATTGGAGGCTTTGTCGTATTGATTAGCTCCTATGAAAGCATCGGTTGCTATAACCAATATTTCTATGATAAGATGAGGTAGTTTTTTCTCATCGTCAATAAGCTCTAATGGGAATTGTAAGTACAAAAGTGCATTATCCCATTGTTTACGATGAATGGCAATCCTTGCTAATTGCTGAAGAATGACTGATTTTTGCCAATCAAGGTTTACTGACTTATCTGTTTTCTCGATTGTTTGCAGTATATCATTGAAAAATTCTGTTGCACGGTCGAATTCACCACCTGAAACCATAATTGAACCAATACGCCCGCATACAATCAAATATTCTGAGAGTGACTCATGGTGTTTATAAGCGTCAACGGCTTCAAGCCCATACTCAATTGCCTTTTGAAAGTCTCCGAGCTTACTATATGTATTGGCAATAAGCATTTTAGTTTGACCGATAAGAAACGGTGATTTGAGCGACTCTGCAATAGATGCACTAAATAACAAATATTTCAGAGCACTTTGATGTTCACCTAAAGTACTATATGAACGGGCTAACAAGAGGTGAATATGTACGCCGAGGTCATCGTGTTCCAATCTGTTTACGAATGCAGCTGCCTGATTGCAAAGAGCTATTGTATCTTTAATTTCTCCGAGTGCTCCTTTACAATTTGCTGCTGCAAAGAGCAACGCTGACTTTGGGAATAGATATTCAATCGGTATAGTATGCGGTGAATCATCGATATTATTTCCTTTAATAATGTTTTCCAAAACTTCAAGTGCTTGAGTATGGTAATTGAGTGCCTTCCTAAAATCACGATTCATTTCGTGTATGCGAGCATAATTGTTGAGAGCTTGCATTTCACCTTCTTGTTCTCCTGTTTCTCGGGCAATGGCAAGTGCTTTGATGCAAAACCCCTCCAATATCTCGAACGAGATTTCTCTTCTTCTAAGGGCATGAGGAAAATCGATATAAAGTCTGAGTAACCCTTTTTTGCTGTTTATATGGCAGAGTAATGCTTCTGCATAATAGCAATCATTTACTATGATTTCATCAGTTTCTGAATGAAAACCAAATCTGGCTTCATCGCATAAAGCTCGTGCAAGCCTTAAAATAGCATCCCTTTCACGAGTATGAACTTTTGGCAGTTTCCCTTGCAATGCAGCTTGATATAGTTCAGCAGGAGATGAATATTCAAGCATGGAGCAACAGCGTTTTTCCCAATACACCTTAGCCTCCACAGCATAATTCAATAGTGAATTTTCATCTCCACCCATAACCCTATAAAGATTTTCAAAAATATATTCAGGTCGTTGGCTGCGATCCAACGATTCTAAGGTTTCATGGAATTGTCCTGAATGTAGGGGAACAGTAAGTTTTGTCATGAAAGTATAGTATATCTTTTCGTTTGTAAATAACTGGTTATTAGAATTGTAAATAATTCTGAGCCGGTTGTATATTGTCGTTTTATATTATTACAATCGGTATATAAGCTACAACACATCTAATAAACCCCAAATCTAAGTTTTTGCCTCATTTTACGAATACTCTTTTACCCAAAATATTACTATTAGACGACCCACTGATATTTTTCTGTCACGGATACTCGCCTAAAAATCCATTCAACAAATTATGTACACTTAACACATAATTAAGTTTTGTCTAGTATTTTTCTAGGTACATTGTATGGTTTTGTTACATTCAAATATATAAATTTGCATTATGAATTCTATCATTTACAGAAAATTTATCAATCCTTCATTGTTTCTTACGGTTATCCTATGAGATATATCATCCCTATACTTCGCTTTGCATTTACATTCGTATTTGCCATTTGTGCATGTATATTCATTTGTTTTGGTCAAATCCCTCGAACTTTTTCCTATCAAGGGACGCTTACAGATCAAGTACAAACCCCTTTCCCTGACAGTAGTTATAAGCTGACCTTTGCAATCTATTCAGATGCAACAGGGGGAAGTGCTGTTTGGCAGGAAACTCATGATGTTACAACTCAGGGTGGGGTGTTCGATGTTACACTTGGTTCTGCATCCCCGCTCATAATTGCATTTGATAAACAATTATGGCTCGGTGTAACATTGCAGGGAAATACTGAAATGATTCCACGTACCGCATTGGTTTCCGCTCCGTATTCTCTCTATTCTGACTTGGCTGCAACTGCAACTGCACTTGCTCCTAATGCAACAGGTGCGGTTCTTTCGTTAAATGGATTAAGCGGTAGCCTTACATTGCAAGGTGGAGGGAAAACTAACGTTTCAAAGAACGGGTCAACCGTTCTCATTTCGAGTATTGGTGGAATTGATCGAATAGATGCTGCCGACGGTTCGGTGTCAATAATAAATCCTAATGGACCAATTAGTACGATAAGTGTTGCAGATGGTGGAATTACCACACCTAAAATAGCTGATGCAGCGATTACTACATCAAAACTTACAGATAATTCAGTAAGTACTATTAAAGTTTTGGATGGTGCGATTATATCTTCAAAGCTTGCAGATGCATCTGTTTCGACAGCAAAAGTAATAGATGGTTCCATTACTGCATCAAAGGTTAGTCCACTCGGAGCAAATTCAGGACAAGCATTAACATTTAACGGAACGAATGTTGAGTGGGGCAGCCCCTCTCCAAGTGGAGCGGCAGGTGGTGATTTAACAGGGAATTATCCTAATCCAAGTATAGCATCCGGTTCAATAACAACATCAAAACTTGCCGATGGCTCTATAACAACATCAAAACTTGCCGATGGTTCAGTATCCACTCCAAAAATCAGCGATGGTGCAATCACTGCATCTAAAGTAAATTCCTCAGGTGCTGTATTGGGTCAGGCGTTAATATTCAACGGAACTAATGTTGTGTGGGGAGCTCCAAGCCCAAGCGGATCCGCGGGTGGCGATTTGACGGGAACATATCCTAATCCAAGTGTAGCATCGAATGCTATTACAACAAATAAACTTGCTGACGGTTCGGTTTCTACTGCAAAACTTACCGACGGTGCAGTAACGATGGATAAAATTGCAGACGCACAAGTAACTGCTGCAAAACTGAATTCATTTGGTGCAAGTTCTGGTCAAACACTTCTCTATAATGGGACAAATATTGTATGGGGAAATTCAACTCCTGGCGGCAATGCCGGTGGAGATTTAACAGGCACTTATCCGAATCCCGTGTTAACAACAACTGCAGTTGTACCAGGCAGTTATGGTTCAGCTACACAAGTTCCCGTGTTTAATGTTGACTCAAAGGGTCGTGTAACAGGTGTAACAAATACGACAATTTCTGCATCACCGGCAGGTGTAGCAGGAGGAGATTTAACAGGAACATATCCGAACCCTACTTTGACAACAACAACAGTAACACCGGGCAGCTACGGCTCAGCTACACAAGTTCCCGTGTTTAATGTAGATTCCAAAGGTCGAGTAACAGGGGTAACAAATACTGCAATTGCTGCTTCCCCAAGTGGAGCGGCAGGAGGGGATTTGACAGGCACTTATCCGAATCCAACGATTATAACCAATGCGGTAACAACCTCAAAAATTCTCGATGCCAATGTGACAACGTCTAAACTCGCCGATGGTTCAGTTACAAATGCAAAGGTAAATTCATCGGGAGCAACAAGCGGACAAGCATTAACCTTCAACGGTACAAATGTAATATGGGGCAGCCCTTCCCCAAGCGGAGCGGCAGGAGGGGATTTAACAGGCACTTATCCGAATCCTACAATTACAACC
>JACPWH010000061.1 GCA_016197185.1 Ignavibacteriota bacterium | reverse complement strand
GGAAGTGTACCCGAGTATTGGGTTGTAAATTTCAATGCAGGGTACAATTTTACTAAAGACCTACGCCTCGGTGTAAACGTGTTTAATCTATTAGACCGTGAGCATTACGAGATTTTCGGGGGTACAATTCTCCACCGTTACGCAACAGCAGAACTTTCATTAATGATTCCCTAAGAAGTAATGAAATAACAGCAATACATCGTCAACTAAACAAAGGGAAGTGAATCATACAATTCGCTTCCTTTTTATTTGTATAGTAATTAGTTGATAAGCAGAGATATAAACATCCCCACTTTTGTCTTCATCTCACCAATTCTTTGTCAAATTTGGCGCGAAAAATGAGGATGTGAAAGATGAATACAGAGATTATCCGATGGGTTTTAACGAAAATTCACGATTATTTGCTGAAGAATGACGATTTTTGTATTCTATATGAAAACAATCTCCCTTGAAACGTCAATAATTTAACAAGATATATGCGCTTTGGACTCCTCTCTACCGATGTGGCAATTGACCTCGGAACAGCAAATACAATTATTTGGATGAAGGGTAAAGGTATCGTTTTAAACGAGCCATCGGTGGTTGCCTTCGACCGTACAAATAAGCACATTTTAGCAATCGGGCACGAAGCCCAAATGATGGTAGGAAAAACTCACCGCGACATCCGTACTATTCGTCCGCTTAAAGACGGTGTTATTGCCGATTTTGAAATTGCTGAAGGTATGCTACGAGCGTTTATCCGTAAAGTATCACTTAGCTGGCAACCTGCACGTCGTGTTGTAATATGCGTTCCTTCGGGAATTACAGAAGTTGAAAAACGTGCAGTTCGTGACAGTGCAGAACACGCAGGTGCGAAAGAAGTATATCTGATAGCTGAGCCAATGGCTGCTGCAATCGGTATCGGATTAAACGTCCATGAGCCTGTCGGTAATATGATTGTTGATATAGGGGGCGGTACAACTGAAATAGCTGTGATTGCACTTTCTGGTATCGTTAGCGACGAATCAATCCGTATCGCAGGTGATGAGATGACGAATTCTGTTGTACAGTATTTCAAACGTCATCATAATATCTTAATCGGTGAACGTACAGCAGAAGCTATCAAATGTGAAGTAGGCTCAGCATACCCGATGCGCGAAGAAGTTGAGATTGAAGTAAAAGGACGTGACTTGCTAACTGGTATTCCACAGATGATTACTGTCAGTTCTGCTGATATACGCGAGGCTCTCAGCGAGTCAGTAGCGGTAATCGTAGAAGCTGTTCGTAATTTGCTTGAGCGTACCCCCCCTGAACTTTCTGCTGATATTTTCGACAGGGGAATTATGCTCACAGGTGGCGGTGCATTACTCAAAGGATTGGATGAACGTCTCCAGCGTGAAACAAGTCTTCCTGTTCATATAGCAGATGACCCTCTTACCGCAGTTGCAAGAGGGACAGGTAAAGTACTTGAAAATCTTAGTGAATATTCATCTGTGCTTATTAAGAGCAAAAGGTATTAAAAATACTTCAAATTATAGCAACAAATGATTGTGAGAATCTTCTTATAACTCAAATTTAGCAAATAATCGAACCCTTCGACAGGCTCATGGTGACATAATTTACTTGTCACGCAGTACCCGTCTAAGCGTCTGACAATTACCTTGTTTAAGAAGCAATTATCGTCATTTGGAACTTATAATAAATAGCATTCAATTAGAACTCTTCATTTCTACGCTCTTTTCCTGTTGATAACGATACCATCAGCATAATCATACCTGCAATAGCAAAGCACCACCGCATCCCTGCGTGTGAGGCAATCCACCCGCTCATTGAAGGACTTATTAAATTTCCCAATAAACTCGCGCTTGAGGCAAGACCCATCATCCCGCTCCTGTTTTCGTGAGGAGTATTTTTGCTGAATGCAGTATAAAGAGTTGGAATTATAGCGGCAGTAAATACCCCAATAAATGCACGTAGAAAAAATAAATACTCATAACTCGGTACAAATGATTGCAGAATCGTTGAAATCCCAACTGACAACGCTGCTACACGCAATGTTTTTACATATCCTGTCCTATCATTACGTCTTCCCCAATAAGGAGCAAACACTATGCTGAACACACCTACGATCCCGACAATTAATCCGGTTAAAGTTGAGAGATACTCCTTTGGGGCTCCCAAATATTCCAGATAGAATGGCATGACCGGTGAAACAAATACTATCGCAGACTGTGCTGCGATTATCAGCAACAGTATATTCCGCAAAGTAGGAGTATTCCATGCAAGAAGAAGATTAGCGATTACTGATTTGGTCTGCCTATCTTCCTCTGTTGAAGAAGTAATCCGCTCTTCCTTTACAAATGCGATTACAATTGCCGAACTTATCAAACACATTCCACCTACAAAGAAAAATACATTTCTCATCCCGATAACATCTGAAAGTACGCCACCTACCAAAGCCCCAACTATATTTCCGGCAGAAATCGTAGCTTGCAGTATCCCAATTGCATACCCGGAGCGGTTAGGTGGGGTTGTAGAGGAAACAAACGCCAATGTAGAAGCAATAAACCCACTCACTGCACCCTGGAACATTCTAAGTAGCAGCAATTGCCACACAGTTTGCGCAAACCCCATGAGTGCCATTGCTACTGCCAGACCTATGATTGCCCTGACTATCATCAATTTCCTGCCATATTTATCCCCCAATGCTCCCCAGATTGGTGCAGTTATAACCGAAAATAAAAATGGAGCGGCTATTATCAAACCACTCCATTGTTGTGCTTCTTTAAGGTCTGAAACACCCAATAATCGAACATATAAGGGCAGAAACGGAAGGCACGCACTCATTGCGAGCATGGCTATAAACTGAGCAATCCATAATACATACAAGTTTTTTTTCCAAAGCGGGGCGGGTTCTGAAGACATAGATTGAATCGGCAGCAATTACCTGTGTAGTTGTACAATGCTGTTTGGAGACGAAGGAAAGGACACAATAGCGTACTGTTTTTTATAAATTTCTTAGCAAACTATGATAGCTTTCCTTTGTGTGATTCCATAGATATGGTAGTTTTGTAGAATGTTGAAGCAATAATAATGTGCCATAAAGTATAGCGAACATTTAATTCCAGTTATTACCGATAGATAAATGAAAAAACTAATCTTAATTTTTTTAATAACAGTATCAGCAACTGCCTTCGGTCAAACGGCAAAAAAGTTTTTACAATCCGGTATTGAAAAGCATCGGATGCAAGATTTTCAAGGTGCTATCATTGAATATTCAAAAGCTATAAATCTTGATAATAAAAACCGCGATGCATATTACAATAGAGGAATCTGTGAATTTGCTCTGGATAATATAGATGAAGCAAAGAAGGATTTTAATAAAACAATTGAACTTGACCCTAAATATGCCGATGCGTATTACACACGGTCACGACTTTTTGTTAAACTTGAAAAATATGAAGATGCACTTGCTGACTTAGATAAAGTGATTAACCTTGACCCTTCAATCCCAAGTGTGTTTACGATCAGAGGGCAAATACGCGCACAAACAGGCAATAAAAAAGGTGCGTGTGAGGATTTCCAACTTGCTAAAAGTAAAGGTGATTCTCAAGCCGATAAATTCTTAAGCCAATATTGCGGGAATGAACAGCAAAGAGGTGAATCACTTATGCTGCACTGGCCAGAAAAAGAAAATTGGAAGGTTGCAGATGAAGTAAACAACAAAGATATACAAGTATTAAGGTTGGTTCAAGCGAATGAAACTCTTGATAATTGGACGGAAATAGGCACTATGTTTTCTATCAAGGGCATTATCAATTCCAATCTTGATTCGGCAATGAATATGATGTATGAAGAAGCTCAGGCGAAGGCAGGTGCTACTACATTAACGTTCATCGAGAAGGATGAAAAAACAAAATTCCCCTGGATTCTATTTACAATTGAACCATCAGCTTCTACTAAAGATAAAAATGCCGAGTCACAGCTTTGGTTTATAATCCAGGGAAAAGATGCGCTTTATTGTAATTATAGGGCAGTGAAGTCGCCTAAGCTTTCTAAACAACTTAAGGATAAGTGGATTCGGTTTTTTAAATCTGCGAAGATTTTATATAAGTAGATTTTATCTTGTTTCTATTAATTTACAATTATCTTTATACATTAATTATTTAACCGTCAAAATGAAAAAACTAATAACAATTTTCGCAATTCTAGTTTCAACATCGGCGTATGGTCAATCTGTTGAGGAATTTTTAAAATCAGGCATTGACAAGCATAATAAGAATGATTTCAAAGCTGCAATTATTGATTATACAAAGGTTATAGAATTGGACAAAGAAAATAAATACGCTTACTTTAATCGAGGCAATTGTGAATTTGCTTTGAACAACTACGAAGCCTCTATAAAGGACTTAAACAAGACCATTGAAATTGACCCTAAATTTGCTGAAGCATATTACAACCGTGCAAATGTTTTTGTCAAAATGGAGAAGTATACGGAAGCATTGACTAATTTAGACAAGGCAATTGAGATTGCCCCAACAACTCCAAATGCCCTCTCACTTCGAGGACAAATAAGAGCACAGTCAGGTAATAAGACAGGTGCTTGCGAAGATTTTATGACAGCTAAAAACAATGGCGACAAACTTGCAACTAAATATTTGACTATATTTTGCGGGGATATAAAAGGATATTCTGAATCACTCTTATTAGTACTTCCGGAAAGTGAAGATTGGAAGATTGGTGACGATCAAGAAAATGCAGAACAACACGTTATTGACTTTGTACACAAAAATGAAACAGTTGATAAATGGACTGAATTGTGTAATATGACAAAAGTCAAAATTGCAACAAGTGTGCCTATTACTGTTCCGATGAATTACCTCTATGAACAAGCAAAAAAGAATGCCCCTGAAGCAAAACTAACCCTAATAGAAAAAGATGAGAACGCAGAATTCCCATGGATAATATTTACAATCGAATCTCCCAAATTCAACAATGATGATACACCTGAATCTCAATTATGGTATGTAGTACTTGGCAAACAAGCTCTTTACAATAATTTTAGAGCGATCAAGGAAGCTACTATTCCTAATGAATTAAAGGAAAAGTGGGCGGCATTTTTTAAGACTGCTAAGGTTGTGTATAAGTAAGTGTGTGAACAAAAATGAACGACACAGTAATTAATACAGGCAACTAAATTTAGTCAAACTACTTATTAAAGTATTGCTTAGTTTGTTATATTGTAATTTGGGTATTCTCACCAATATTTGACAAGTAAAAAAAGGAAGGTGTAACACAAGCCTTGACCTGAATTATTTTGGAGATTGTGTTTTTTTTGAATTTTTCGTAAATGAAAATAGTCAATGAGACTAATATAGGAAATAACAAAAGAACACTTATTATTTTTTGTTCTTTACTAATACACTGTGGGCAGGGTGCTGTTGGAAAAGGAGCACATTGTGGTTGGTAATAAAAATACAAGAAAATCAAAATTAGTTCTAATAGAAGCAATACAACCTAAATATTTTTAACACTCTTATACATTAATTGTTCTGATTATTCCGAGTCCGGGCAGTTGTTTACCATCGCGCATTAATAAGCTATAGTTTTCATAGAGATAGGGTTGCCCTATCTATCGCGCGTTGATGATAAAATTGTTTATCGACATCGGTATTATTACCTGCACAATCGGAGATAGGGCAATGCCCCATCTCTACCGAACACTACGGAAGAACAAAACATAACTAGTCAACGTACGGCGGTAAACAACTATCATGACTTTAGAATTCATTTTTTGTAACTTTCCTACTTCACAACCTTAGCAACAGGATTAGCTGTCAACCGCTTCATCTTCGCAATTGACCTGCGACCTGTAGAAAGTATCTCATTCAAAAAGAACTGCTGCGCTGAAAATGCTTCTTCCCCTTTTTTGGGGGTAATGCGACAGTAAGTACCGTCGGGCATTAATTGGCGCGACTTGGTATTATCCTGCCAATACGCAGCCAAAATATGCTCTAATGTAGCACAAGCACGCGAATCATACACAGGGAACATCAGCTCCACCCGTCTCTCGAAATTACGGGGCATCCAATCGGCACTTGCAAGATAGAATTCTTCTTCACCACTGTTTGCAAAGTAAAAAATACGGCTATGCTCCAAAAACCTTCCTAAGATACTCCGTACTTCAATAGTCTCGCTCAAAGATTCAAGCCCGGGACGAAGACAGCATATTCCGCGAACAAGCAACTGGATTTTCACACCCTTTTGTCCGGCACGGTATAATTCACGGATAACATCTTCATCCACAAGTGCATTCATTTTTGCAACTATATGTCCGGGTTCCTCAGCAGTATGCAGATCAGTTTCACGACGAATAAGTTGGAGGATCTTACTTTTCAAATTACCGGGAGCAATTATAAATTCTTCCCATTTGGAATAATGCGAATATCCTGTAAGTGAATTGAAGAGATTAATTGCGTCATTTCCGAATTCCTCCCGGACAGTAAACATTCCAATATCTGTATAAGTACGGGAAGAACTCAAATTATAATTACCTGTGGCAAGATGCAGATATGTACGCACTGATGACTTTTCCCTGCGTACAACCATTGCAATTTTGGTATGGGTTTTCAAGCCGAGAACACCATAGACCACATGGACTCCTTCCTGCTCAAGTTCTTTTGCCCACAATATATTATTCTCTTCGTCAAATCGTGCTTTCAATTCAACAAAAGCAGTAACTTGCTTCCCATTCTCAGCTGCATGTTTAAGTGCTTCGATAACAGGTGAGGAGCTTCCTGCTCGGTAGAGTGTAATTTTAATTGCAAGTACTTTCGGATCATCAGCAGAAGCTTGCAGGAATTTTACAACACTGTTGGTAAATGAATCAAAAGGATGGTGTATCATTATATCATGCTTGCGGATTGCATCGAACATTTCATCAGGTGTTCCTTGAAACTCAGGTAATTTCCTTGAATTGAATGGAATATCCTTCAGCTCCCTACGGTCAATCTTCATAAGCTCCATAAAATCAGGCAAGTTGAGCGGACGGTTGTTGTGATACACATCGTTCGGCTCAAGTTCCAATGAAGTCATCAATAAGTTTATCAAATAATCGGGAGTATCTTCTTCTACTTCAAGACGGACGGCTGCTGTCCCCCACCTTCTGAGGCGCACTTGTTCAGCTACTTCAGTCAGCAAATCGCTTGCTTCGTCGTCGGCAATTTCCAAATCAGCATCACGTGTTACACGGAACGGATAGGAATCCTCCACCGTTAATCCGGGAAAGAGTATCTCAGCGTGAGCTTGGATGATTTGCTCAAGTAACACAAAATGATTACCCGAAGTACGTTTCAGGGGAACGAAACGGCGAAGCACCGGAGGTAATTGAAGCACAGCCGTTTTCCTTTCCGATTTATCACGGCTTTCATCGCGTAGGACAAAAGCAAGGTTCAAACTACGATTCAACAGGCGCGGGAAAGGATGCCCTGTATCAAGGGCAAGGGGGGTAAGGACAGGTAAAATGTCCTCTAAAAAAGTATTTCTTAAATAATCTTTTTCTCTTTGACTGAGCTTTGCAAATTGATGGAGATGGACACCGTCACGCTCTAATGAAGGTAAAACATCATCCATTAATATACACGTTTGACGTGCAACAAGTGGTAAGAGTTGCTCACGAAGACTGTCAAGCTGCTCGAGTGGAGTTTTTCCGTCAGATGATACTTCAACAAGTTCAGACTCGATTTGCTCCTTTATACCTGCTACCCGAACCATAAAGAACTCATCAAGATTGGAGCTGAATATTGAAATGAATTTGAGTCGTTCCAATATAGGATGGGTTTTGTCCTCTGCTTCTTCCAGCACCCGCATATTAAATTGCAGCCAACTTAATTCACGGTTAAAAAATAAATCGGATTTGAGGGCGGAACGTTTCGGCGCAAACTTAGTCATACAAGATGGAGAGTATTGTTAATTTATTGGCAAGTATTTGAACAACGACTACGAGCAGTGAGACCTTACTTATTGATTAATCAGAAATAAAATCCTTGTCATGCAGAGCGCAGGATAGTCGCGAAAGCCACCTACAAAATAAGTCAATGACATAAAAAGTTGAGATTGTCATTCTGAAGGAGTCTTCGACTGAAGAATCTCAGTTTAGAATGCCACTGAGAGTTAATCATTTTACTATTATTCGTGTGAAGATATTCTATTTTTCAGACTGTTTTTCTAATTCTCGAGAGTCCACTAAACTGAGATTCTTCGGGCTAAGAAGACCTCTGAATGACTAGCAAATTAAAGATGTCATTTACAGCGCAGTCGAAGTACCTGATATTTACCATTTTTTTATTATTACCGTTTGTTTGTCATTGCTTCACGAAATACGAAGAAATTAGCAATTTGTTATATCATGTAACTTGTCAAGTGAAACACAGAGTGTTATTTATCAGTTTCGACGCAAATTTGGCGAATTTTAGCCGAAATTCCAAGTAATGATTCAGTAACATTCTGTTACTGTTTATTCGCTTGAAACAATTTACTGTTTAAAATGAAAGAATAACAGTATTTTTGAGTAACATTTGCAGCTTTCATTTTGCTATTACCGATAGACGCGTTAGAAGTATTATAGCAATAATATCGCCTGCCCGTGCGTCTTTACAACCCGTGAAAGTCCATAAATTTTCTATCACTATAAAACATACTATTATGGAAGGCAACTTTTCTGACCGTGTATCGAATGTCATCCGCCTCAGTCGTGAGGAGGCACTTCGGCTTGGGCACGATTACATCGGCACGGAACATCTCTTACTCGGAATAATTCGCGAAGGCGACGGTATGGCTGTTAAGATTCTGCGTAACCTTGGAGTTGATTTATTTAAACTTAAAAAAAGCATTGAAGATTCTCTACGGGCAACAAGCGGAACTCTTACCATCGGGAATATTCCACTTACCAAAAATGCCGAAAAGGTATTGAAAATAACATACCTGGAGGCAAAACTCTACAAAAGCACACTTATCGGCACTGAGCATCTGCTCATGTCCTTGCTGCGTGATGAAGACAATATATCCACGCAAATCCTTGCCGGATTCTCAATTAAATACGATACTGTTCGTGCCGAACTTGATAATATCATTCATGGTACCCCGAGCAGCGGTGCTCCGGCAGGTGGTAAAAAAGAAGGTTCCAAACCGGGTAAAGGTGTTCCCGAACGTGTGAAAACCCCTGTATTGGATAATTTCGGACGTGACCTTACCAAACTCGCAGTTGAGAATAAACTTGACCCTGTGGTTGGTCGTGAAAAAGAAATTGAGCGTGTAGCTCAAGTTCTCTCTCGTCGCAAGAAAAACAATCCTGTATTAATCGGTGAGCCGGGTGTTGGTAAGACAGCTATCGTCGAAGGATTGGCACTTAAAATCATTGAGAAGAAAGTGTCTCGGACACTATTCGACAAACGTATCGTTACCTTGGACTTAGGTGCATTGGTTGCAGGTACAAAGTATCGAGGTCAATTTGAAGAGCGTATGAAAGCAGTCATGAACGAACTCGAAAAAGCAAAAGATGTAATTCTCTTTATTGATGAGTTGCATACTATAGTAGGAGCGGGCGGTGCTTCCGGTTCGTTAGACGCTTCCAATATGTTCAAACCTGCTCTTGCACGGGGAGACATCCAATGTATAGGTGCTACTACACTCGACGAATACCGTCAGTTTGTGGAAAAAGACGGTGCCTTGGACAGACGTTTCCAAAAAATCATTGTTGAGCCGCCGACAGGCGACGAAACAATTCAAATCCTCAACAATGTAAAAGACCGCTATGAAGCGCACCACGGAGTTGCTTATACAGATGATGCTATCACAGCGTGTGTGCGATTAGCTGAAAGGTATATAACAGACCGTTACTTGCCCGATAAAGCTATCGATGTTTTGGACGAAGCGGGAGCGAGAGTTCACTTATCCAACATTCATGTTCCAAAGGAAATCACTGAATTGGAAGGTAAAATCGAAGCTATCCGTACCGATAAAAACAATGTAGTGAAGTCTCAGAATTTCGAAGAAGCTGCCCGTTTGCGTGATGTTGAAAAGCGTTTGCAAAGTGACCTTGAAACAGCCAAAGAAGCGTGGGAAGCGGCTGCATCCACAAGAATCTACACAGTTACCGATGAGGATATTGCAGATGTTGTGGCAATGATTACAGGAATTCCTGTGAATAAAATTGCCGAAGGCGAGTCTTCCAAACTGCTTAAAATGGCTGATGAACTCAAGAAACAGGTTGTCGGTCAGGACGAAGCACTCAAGCATCTTGCCCGTGCTATCCGTCGCGCCCGTGCCGGCTTGAAAGACCCTACCCGTCCAATCGGTTCGTTCATGTTCTTAGGACCTACAGGAGTTGGTAAGACCGAACTTGCAAAAGCACTTGCCCGGTATATGTTCGACAGCGAGGATTCGTTAATACGAATTGACATGAGTGAATATATGGAAAAATTCAGTGTGTCACGTTTGGTAGGTGCACCTCCGGGATATGTAGGATATGAAGAAGGAGGGCAATTGACCGAAAAAGTACGCCGTAAACCATATAGCATCATACTTTTAGATGAAATTGAGAAAGCTCATCCCGATGTATTTAACATCTTGCTGCAAGTATTCGACGACGGTGTATTGACCGACGGTTTGGGACGTAAAATTGATTTTAAGAACACTGTTATTATCATGACCTCGAATGTGGGTGTACGGGATGTAAAAGCCGGAGGACGTATCGGCTTCTCAGAAAAAACACCCGATAATGAATATGAGCAAATGAAAGCAACGGTGGAAGAATCGATGAAACGTATGTTTAATCCTGAATTCATTAATAGAATTGATGATTACATCGTATTCCGTCCGCTCTCAAAGGAACATATCAATGAAATTATTGACATTCAGCTTCAAACACTCTACAAACGGCTTAACTCTATGGGTCTTGAACTTGAGCTTACAGCTTCGGCTAAAGATTATCTTGTAGAAAAAGGGTTTGATGAGAAATACGGTGCACGACCACTTCGCAGAGCTTTGCAACGATATTTAGAAGACCCTCTTGCAGAGGAAATGCTCAAGAACGTTGTGAAGGAAAAAGCCAAAGTTCGTGTTGAATACAACACTGATTCAAAAGAACTTGTATTCGATTACGAGATTCTTCCCAAAACGGAAGAAGTAGAAAAAATACCCGAGGAGATCAACTTTGTTCAAGAAATACTTGAAAAAGTAAGTGAGAGCGAAAAAGAATCCCACGAGTAAACGACAATAAGGGCTTACGAAAATAATTCATCTTCAATTCGGCTGATAAGTGCTTGCGCTTTTCAGGAAGATGGTTTTTTCGTAAGTCCTGTTTTTTATGGTATAAAGTAAAAGTAGTTGAGTTAATAGTTATTTTTATACCTGTCATTCTGAGGAAGTCCTCGACCGAAGAATCTCTGTTAGTATGTGAAACCTGCATGGTCAACCTACAAACGGAGATTCTTCGCTAACACTCAGAATGACAAGGTAAAAAAGATAATCTTACTTCAACATACCTATTCACTACTATACCATTTACACTTATAAATCCTCAGCAATATTTTGCCCCTACGCGATATTTCTCTATATTGCACTTTGATTCAGAAAAATTATCCATGAAAAAAACACTCTTCCTCCTCTTTTTGCTTACTGCTTCCTCTACCTGCCTTCATGCTCAGGGTGGCTCTACCTATACCATGTTCGGCATAGGTGATTTGCGTAACACGCTTGGTTCGTCGTATGATGGACTTGGCGGTACACAAATAGCAGTACCGTCGGACTATGCTATAAACTTTGTCAATCCTGCTGCGTGGGGAATTGTGAAGACAACTCGATTCCAGGGTGGTTTCAGATTTAACCAGCAATCCGTTTCCAACGGAAGTTCAACAATTGGACAAAACAATGGTAAACTTGAGGGAATAGCTGCGATTTTCTCCATTGATACTTCACTTGGTATTGCTGCAAGTTTCGGATTTTATCCTTACAGTTCGGTAAATTACTCACTTACTACACCTACGAGCATAGTTGCAAATGGTAATACAATCGGTGGTGAAATTGATGCAAGCGGTTTAGGGGGAGTTACAGCGGGGTATATCGGCGGAGGATTTAAAATTGTTGATAATCTCTCCTTTGGAATCGCAGCCGTAGGACTTTTCGGGAAAACCGGTTCCATCATTGAAACAATTGTTTATAGTTCAGAAGCCTTTATTTCCATCAATCAACGGAACGATAATTTCAAAGGATCGGGTTTTAAAGCAGGATTGCTCTATACTCCAATTGAGGATTTGAAATTCGGCGTGGCAATGTCATCGTATGCAGCACTGCACGGCACAAGTGAATTACGTTACAGTACTATCAGTTCAACTGAGAAGTCGAGTGATACGATTATTACTCAAGAATTTTCTACACCGATGCCAACGAGTATTGGTATAGGTGCATCGTATAAATCGGGTAAGTTTTTGTTTGCTCTTGATGGTGAGATGCAAGATTTCTCTTCATTCAATTACCGTCCCGGTAAAGCGAACTTCCGCTCGGCTCAACGGCTCAGTTTTGGGATTTCGCGACTTGCTTCCTTTGCGCCGGGTACAGCATTCGGTGATAGAATTGCATTTAATATCGGTGGAGGGTTCAATCAATTATATTACACTCTCAATGGCACGGGAATCAACGAATACTTCGGTTCATTCGGTATGCAAATTCCGGTAGGTGGTACTGCCATGCTCGACTGTGCAGCAACAGTTGGAACACGTGGTGCTACCGGTAATGGATTGGTTCAGGAATTATTCGGGCGGTTCAGTGTTACTATCGGGATTGGTGAGACTTGGTTTAAGCCGTTTATCAGGGAGTAGGAACTTCTCCCTGATATGATTCAAATAGTTAGACCTTCAAGGTTTTCGAAAACCTTGAAGGTCTTTTTTTGTTTGTGTATGCCCTGTTGTCTTGGGGCGATGCCCCAAGCTATGGTGTTGCAGGCCTTCAGCCTGAAAGACTATATAGAAATTACCAAGTATAATTAATCTGCAGCAAACATATGCAGAATTTGAATAGCCCAACGGGCTTATACGCCATAGCTTGGGTTAACTCCCCAAGACGAAATCCACGAGAAATCAACACCACGTAATACCCACCTAAATCCAATCAAATGCTGCTTACGTATTATGAATTAATTGTACAAAACAGTACAGTATCCATACAAAACGGGGAAGCCGAAAACCGAATAGAGTAGGCAAAACTATACTACTTATTTATTATGAAAATTGTAATGAATATGCAATGGGAGGGTGTAACACCCGATCAGTACGAAGAAATAAGACGGACTACCAATTGGGAAGCTAATGTACCGGTTGGCGGTATTTTACATGTATCTTCCTTTTCGGATAAAGGGCTTCATGTAACTGATGTTTGGGAATCGGCAGAAGATTTCAACAGATTCGTTAACGATCGGCTCATGCCTTCGGTAGCACAAGCGGGTCTTACCACTCAACCTCAAGTTATGATAACCCCTATTCATGCTGTTTTCAATCCGCATCCTGAGCGTTTGGTGTAAACAGCAGAGATTTTCAGGTTGCTGCCTGTGATAAATAATAAGCGGTGGACGAATTGTGTTCGTTTTCCGCTTTTTTGTTTGTTGGGCATACCAACGACAAATCCCCTCTGTCCCCTTTGACAAGGGGATGACGTAGATTTCTCAACGAGACTTATACTTAAAAATGTTTTATCTTCTCTCCCTCTTGATAAAGAGGGCGGAGGGATTTGCGTCGTGCATGAAAATATATATCATTCCATTTCCCCAGAGGGGATAAATCTCAATAGCAATGCAAAACCAAGAAACGACAAAGCTCCGTAGGAGTGATATATGAATTTCAAGCCATAAGTTTGTTCCGAAATTATGTTCCGAAACTACTATTGGTAATTATGGAACAAGCGTTTCGGAACAAACATTTTCAATTTCCCCGTTAGGGGATAAATATCGGTAGAGAAACAACGCATTATTGGTGCATTCAATCCCGTTAGGGATGCTATATCGGTAGAAAACAGAACACATTATTGGTACATTCAATCCCGTTAAGGATGCTATATCGGTAGGAAACGAAAGCAACACCACACCTCAAAATCCCGTTAGGAATGCTATATCGGTATCACGAAAAACCAATATTCCATCCCATACAGGACTTTAAGAGGAACAGGGGGTGTTCGCTTTTCTACCGATATTTCGCCCCTATGTGGGCTTAAGAATCGTTAGTCCCAAAAGTAAGTCCCAAAACTAAATAGTATAGATTTGGGACTTACTTTTTGAAATATATTCAGAATCTCCTTTTTGCTCATTGTTTTTATTTGTAGTTTCGCACAAATTAATAATGTTTAATTAATGAATTTATTTATGAATTTAGTAGCCAAAGTAAAAACTATGAATCACTTCTCCCCGTTTCGCCTTTTTACAGGAATAGCATTGACTATAATTCTCCTGTCCGGATTATCCCACAATAGTGTGTACGCCAATATTCCAAGTAAACCGGAAAAGATGAATGAAATGTTTGCGCCGGATGGAAGCGGTGCAAAATTCACACTTATCAAGCCCGGTTCGGATGACTTTAGCAGCTTCAAGATTCCCGAAAACAGTTTCCTACGACATCACCTACATGTTGAGTTCTCAGATATTGACATGATTTTCAGCATCATTCAAACAAGTGCGACCAAAAGTATAATTATAGGTAAAAATGATGATAATTTCATCTTTGCCGAAATGGATATCGAAGCTCAAACGTTTACTGTTAAATCCAAATTCCTTTATGGTGGGCATGACAGAGTTGACCTCATTCTGTTAAAGGGAGAGAAACTCTATATTTACACGTCGTTTACCGATAGACTTGGACGCAAACCTACGTTAATACAGCGTGAGTTTGACGCAAAAACATTCACGTATTCAAAATCAAGAATGTTAATGTCTGCCGGGCTGGAAGATGGAAAAGATCTACCTAAGATTCTTGGTGATAATTCTTCCAAGCTCATCATGCCTCCCAGTGAGGCATTTGTAGGCAAGAATATAGACATTATCGGTAATAGAGTCTCAGTTAGACCGTCCGAGGATTCATCGAAGGTTATTGTCAGTTGTAATCTGACTGACGATGATAAAGGTGAGCATCTGATTATTTGCGAGCACGTTCTCCAAACTGATGTTGTTAATTTATACTCTTTCCCGGCTTCTCCCAAAATACAAACAGATATGCCAGAGGTTACCTCAACAGGCAGCACGATTGTAATTCAAAAAGTAATAACCAACAAAGACAAAGAGTATCTAAGCAATCGTACGTACTTTATCAACGAGAGAAAAATTGATAGTATTGACTATACCCTCACTCCTTTATTCAAAGGAGTTAAAGACCCCGACGAAATTACTTGTAGCATTGATAATACATCTATAATCAATAAGAGTGGAATATATAGCATTTTTTTCAACATACGAAGAGAACAGAGGAAAACAATTGGTTTAGCTAAGGTTGATATAGACCCCAAGCAAAAGAAAATACTCTCGCAGAACTTCCTTAAGTTTGACGAAGATTTCAGGAAAAAACACAAAATAGAAGATGACCTTTTCGGGTTTATAACCGATGCAACGGTCTATACTCCTAACGGTGATTTAATGCTATGTATAGAAGGAGCAAGAAGTTTAGCAACTTCCAGTGGTATAAGAGTCGGAACTACATATAATGAATATCATCTGTTTTGCTATTCAAGCGATATGAATTGCAAATGGGCTTATTCCAATCAGGAACGTTCTGTTCACACTCAAAATCAAAATTATCTCAATGGCTTCTCGTGTACTGATTATTCTAATAATCATATTTCCATAACTACTGTGGAAGATGAAAAAGAAAAAGGTTTGTGGATTCATCAACTTGATCCTGCAACCGGAAAGATTGTAAAGAGTGAGATGCCAATCGATTTCAGCGGTACAATTGCGTTCCCGACTAACTGCCTAAGAAATTTCAGCGGGAAGTACTATATCATCCAGCCGATTGATTCGCCGACGGAGCTGCAGATTTTCGCTAAGAAGTAGGCGGCACTCAATAATTTGTATGCATGGGCAGGTGTTTTACCTGCCCATTTTTGTTTATCACTTGAAGTCAGAACTATGATTTTTGTGATTTTTGTGATTTTTGTGATTTTCATAGGTTATAGACGAACTACATAAAATCATCGTAATCATACGAATCACAGTTCAGATAATTTCCCCGTCAGGGGATAAGCATACGACAAATCCCCTCTGTCCCCTTTGACAAGGGGATGACGTAGATTTCTGTACGACACTTATACTTAAAAATGTTTTATCTTCTCTCCCTCTTGATAAAGAGGGCGGGGGGATTTTGGGTCGTGTAGGTAAACAATCCCCTTTTCTATTTCCCCGTTAGGGGATAAATCTCAATAGCAATGCAAATCCAAGAAACGACAAAGCTCCGTTAGGAGTGATATATGAATTTCAATCCATAAGTTTGTTCCTAAATTATGTTCCGAAACTACTATTGGTAATTATGGAACAAACGTTTCGGAACAAACATTTTCAATTTCCCCGTTAGGGGATAAATATCGGTAGAGAAACAACGCATTATTGGTGCATTCAATCCCGTTAGGGATGCT
>JACPWH010000060.1 GCA_016197185.1 Ignavibacteriota bacterium | reverse complement strand
GAGTTCGTGTTTGATACCCAAGAGATTTTACTTCAAGAGTGTATTGCCCCTTAGGAATGGCAATACGGAAGAATCCTGTTACACCGGAATAAGTACCAAGCCGTGTGTCAATAACCCGTAGGGAAGCTCCAGCAATGGGTTGTTTTGTATCTCCATCGGTTATAGTTCCTTGTATTGTGAAGGTTGATTCTGAGGCAATGGTGTGTTGGTTGGAAATTCCAACAAGACAGGTAATCAAGATAAAAGTAACCCTGAGTTTGCAGAGCATTAGA
Source organism: Ignavibacteriota bacterium (assembly GCA_016197185.1). GTDB lineage: Bacteria > Bacteroidota > Ignavibacteria > Kapaibacteriales > UBA961 > JADJXV01. The sequence continues at coordinate 32,722 of JACPWH010000060.1, read as the reverse complement.
TTCATATTTACTTCTTTTAGTTAAAAAAATAGTGCTGATTTGGGCAGCACTACGATTGAAAGAACATGAAGTTTCAATTCATTGAATGTATCTCATTGGAGGAATTATTAAGAGGTAAATATCTACATATTTTTTACTTTACCCCTAACAATTCCACTTCGAAAATCAATGTGGATTTACCCGGGATAGGACCATAATCATGACTCCCATATCCCAAAGATGGGGGAATTACCAATTTTCTTTTTCCCCCGACTTTCATATTGAGAACTCCCTGATCCCACCCCTTAATAACTTGACCCTCACCCAACACAAAGGAAAACGGTTTGTTTCTGTCATGTGATGAATCAAATTTTACACCATCTGTGAATGTGCCTACATAATGAACAGTTACCGTACTCCCGAAAACAGCTTCTGCACCTGTTCCTACTATTATATCTGTAATTTCCAATGTTCCCTCCGGCTCATCTGTACTTGAGCAATTTGTTAAAAGAAATATGAATAAAAGGCAAGGCAATATAAAAAGAAATTTCATAAGTTTAATTGTTAAGAGTTATTAAATTTTGAAATGTGATTTTGTCAAAATCTGTTTCCTATATGCCATGATAAGTATAATAACAACTGAACATACTGCTCCAATTGCCGCACAGGACATATCACGATACCCATCCCAAATATCTCCTTGTAAACCTACAAACGGGTCATATTGTTCAGGTGGCAGTGACCATGCAGTGGCTGCTTCGATTATTTCATACACTGCACTATACGACAGGATAAATTCAACAGGGAGCACATACCACCAAACTCGTCTGAATGTTGAATACCGCCTCAAAACCTCATGAAGAGGATACCCCATAAAAAAACCGAAGAGAAAATGTACAAGCCGGTCATATACATTTGGTCTTGCGAAACCGAATGTCTTTGATATCCAGAACCCTAAATCTACATTCGAATAGCTCTTGTTTGCACCGACTGCATGAAAACACATAAATACAGTGATAAGTAAATACGAAGTATCGGACAGAGGATATTTCTTATGCGTAAGTATGAGCAGGGCTACAAAAGCAAAAACGAGATAATTATCAAGCCACCATTGTGGTCGCCAAACCGGATTAATTGCGTAAAATATCCAAAAACACAAATAACCGAAAGCAAGGAATACTTGGAATTTATTCCTTAAAAAAGATTTCGTGATTGGTGTAAAAGCAGATGAAATCATTCTACGTACTTATTTGTAGAAATATGGGTTGTTAAAAAATCACAATCCTAATTTGAAACTATATTACAGTACAAAAAAGTAAGAAATTGGCAAGTAGTTGTACATTTCGACTCCGCTCAATGTGACGTAATGCTTTTTAGGTCAGTCCGGTTGTTACAGCCTGTCTGAACTAATTTTTTCATTTAATGTGCCTTGTTTCATGATATATTACAATACATTACTCATCCTTCGAGACTGTCTTCCGTGCAAGAGCGGCTTTGATAAATGCTATAAAGAGCGGATGACCACTAACTGCACGTGATTTCAATTCAGGGTGGAATTGTACACCCACAAACCACGGATGATTAGGCAACTCAATAATTTCCACAAGAGTAGTATCAGGTGAAAGTCCGCTCAGAATCATTCCATGTTCTTCAAGTGTCCTTCTATAAGAGTTGTTGACTTCATAACGGTGACGATGACGTTCGCTAATGAATTCAGAACCGTAGGCAATAGCTGCATGACTACCTTTTTTAAGAACGCACGGATATGCTCCCAATCTCATAGTGCCGCCCTTGTCTGTAATATTCCGTTGGTCGGGCATGAGGTCAATTACATTGTTTTTCGTTTTCTTGAATTCCCTTGAATTAGCATCCGGCAATCCACACACATTACGTGCAAACTCTATGACGGCACATTGCATCCCCAAGCAAATCCCGAAGAATGGAATCCCATTTTCCCTGATTAGTTTGAGTGCATGGAGTTTACCTTCGATTCCACGGGAGCCAAACCCGGGAGCTACCAATACACCGTCCAAACCATTTAGTTGTTCAGCTACATTTTCGGCTGTGATATGTTCAGAATCAAGCCAACGGACATGAACTTTCGTATTGTTGATTGCACCTGCGTGAATAAACGCTTCCGAAATGCTTTTATACGAATCCTGAACCTGTGTGTATTTACCTACCAAACCGATGGTCACTTCATGCTTGGGGTTCTTGATTCTGTTCACGAATTTTGTCCATGTTTCCAGTTCAAGTTCGGGAGTCTTGATATGTAATTTACGGAGGACAATATCATCCAAACTACGTTTGGCAAATGACAATGGAACTTCATAAATTGTTTCTGCATCCAATGCTTCGATAACAGAGTCTTCCTCCACATTACAGAAAAGTCCGATTTTAGAACGGACATCCTTGCTTAATTTATGTTCAGTTCGGCAGAGAAGAATATCAGGGCGAATACCGACTTCCATCAATACTTTCACAGAGTGCTGAGTAGGTTTGGTTTTGAGTTCGCCTGCCGATTTGATATATGGAACGTATGTAAGATGAATATTTAAAGTATTGCGATTGCCTCGCTCAAGGCAAATCTGGCGAACAGCTTCAAGAAAGGGGAGTGACTCAATATCTCCGACCGTACCGCCGATTTCAATAAGAACTACGTCAACTTGCTTGTCAAAAGTCGTCATGCGACGTTTGATTTCATCAGTGATATGCGGAATCACTTGAACGGTTTTGCCAAGATAATGACCGCGCCGTTCGCGCTGGATTACCTCGAAATACACCTGACCGGCAGATGCACTATTATTGCGAGTATTTGAAATATCAAGGAAACGTTCATAGTGACCCAAGTCCAAATCTGTTTCGGCACCATCGTCTGTTACATACACTTCGCCGTGTTGATGCGGACTCATCGTCCCGGGATCGATATTGATATACGGATCGAATTTCATGACTGTTACCGAGAGACCGCGACGTTTGAGGAGTAAGCCGAGAGAAGCGGATGCGATACCTTTGCCTAAGGAAGAAAGTACACCGCCTGTTATAAAGATATATTTTGTTTTATGTGTCACTTTAGATTGAACTTTAATTTCTGAGAGATATTTTATTTTAATGATAATATATTCAGCTATGCTTATGTAAGAATTTGCACTGTATGGATTTGAACAAACACAATTAAACGTAGGGGCGTATTGAATACGCCCTTAACATTGTTGTATGAAAAAATGTTGTTGTATGAAAAAATGTCAGTTGAAGTATCAGACTTGACAAAGAATAAAATTAGATTTAACTTTTTATGAAATCAATAATTTTGGTTTCTATTTGCTTCAAATCATAGTTGGACATAACACCTAACTTTTTTATGATGATTGAACGGTCAATTGTTGCAAATTTCATTCTAAACATTGACGGTTTAGGCAGACCTGCATCAGACCAATCTTGCAAATGGTAGTCACCAAATTGAACTTTTGCTCTGATATTGCTGGTAATAAAACCAACTATTACATCATTCCCTACATTGTAATAATTGGGAGAAATAACAACGACAGGTCTTTTTTTATAGTTGGACAAATCTGTAAACAGATATGGAACAAATATAATATCACCTCTATTACATTGAATTATATATAGAATCCTCCTCATTGTCCCATTCGCTAAAACTCTTTTCAGAAAGCTTCATTATAGAAAACAAATCTTGCTTTTCGTGTAACAGTTCTTCTTCCTGCTTGCTGAGAGTTTCTACAAATTTTTCAACCATATTCTTATGTTCATCCGACAAATGATTTATTTTGTCGGAAAGTTCATCTTTTGCCATTATATTCTCCTTTAGAAAGAGTTAAGACCTTACATCTTCCCAATCACCGCATCTCCAAATTCAGAGCATTTTACTTCTGTAGCACCTTCCATAAGACGTGCAAAGTCGTAGGTTACAGTTTTGGCGGCAATTGCACCGTTGATTCCTTTGATAATCAAATCGGCAGCTTCGTTCCAACCCATATAGCGGAACATCATTTCACCCGAAAGGATTACTGAACCCGGATTCACTTTGTCCAAACCTGCATATTTAGGAGCAGTACCGTGTGTTGCTTCAAAAATCGCATAACCATTGTCATAGTTGATATTTGCACCCGGTGCAATTCCGATACCGCCAACTTGTGCAGCGAGAGCATCCGAAATGTAATCACCGTTCAAGTTCATACAAGCAATCACATCATACTCAGCAGGACGTGTTAGAATTTGCTGTAAGAACGCATCGGCAATCACATCTTTCACGAGTAATTTATTTCCGGGATTACCACCGCAATCATCCCATCCGACCGCTACATCGCTGAATTCTTCACGTACAAGTTCATAAGCCCAGTCACGAAATGCACCTTCGGTGAATTTCATGATATTACCTTTGTGAACGATTGTAAGATTCTTGCGTCCTTGAGAGAGTGCATAGCGGAGTGCAGCACGAACCAAACGCTTTGTACCGGATGCGGAGACCGGCTTAATACCGATACCGACTTCTTTTGGAGTATCAGCACCAAAACGAATTTTCTTAGCCATAGTAGGGAAGTTCGCTTGCAAGAATTCTAGCATTTGGACAGCTTCCGGTGTTCCTGCTTGGAATTCGATTCCCGCATAAATATCCTCTGTATTCTCACGGAAAATCACCATGTCAACAAGGTCGGGACGTTTCACAGGTGAAGGAACGCCGTCGAACCATCTCACGGGGCGAAGGCATACATACAAGTCCATCAATTGGCGAAGAGCCACGTTTATTGATCGGATACCGCCACCTACGGGAGTGGTGAGAGGTCCTTTGATACCTACGATAAATTCCTTGATTGCAGTAAGCGTGTCATCGGGAAGCCATGTGTTTTCACCATAGACTTCATTCGATTTTTCACCTGCGTACACCTCGAACCATTCAATTTTGCGAGTTCCGTTATATGCTTTTTCGACAGCGGCATCAAACACACGAACCGAAGCTGCCCAAATATCAGCACCCGTTCCATCACCTTCGATGAAAGGGATAATGGGATTGTTGGGAACAGAAAGACTGCCGTCAGCATTGACAGAGATTTTTTCACCATTGGACGGAGGAGTTAATCGTAGATAAGACATAGCTATGCTTTCAGGGAATGTAGGAAAAACGAGAGGATTAAATTTGAGAAGGCACAAAATTACTTAATTTTCACGAAATAGGCAAGGAACAAACGGTGGATTTGATGCAATAAAAAAGGCGAACTGTATATGCGTTCGCCTTTCGTTAAAATGAAATTGCCAATTTTCTATTTATGGAACTATTAATCTCAAAGAAGTGGTAAACATCAGACGTACACCATAGTTTAAAGTTGAAGGTTTGTAACCGAGACTTGCACTGGAGAAAAAATCTGAAGTACCGGTAACAAAATTAGAAGTAAGCAGTGGATTATACGATACAAACCCTCCCAGCCATAGCTCGCCCCTGTTTTGAATACTAACAGGTTTGTTAGGCAATTCCTGAACAGGTGTTTCTTTAACCCCGAAACCAAATAGTTTAAAATACGCTTCCAATTCAATTGAAAGATTGATATACGACACCATCTTAGTAATTTCCGGGTGAAAACCATTCAAGAGTTCATCTTTTACAGAAGAGCGAGGAAATGCTAAATATACACCGGTAATATAAATATCAGTAAGATTAAACCCCGCTGCAAAGCCGACGGAAGGGGCAACAATAACAGAGCTGTTTTGTACAAGTAAATAGCCAAGATTTATCCCGGCTTCAAGCGATTGTATTTTGGTCACAAAGCTGCCGCTTGTGTCTCTTGTTAAGGATGAATTCTCTGAGAATGACTTTATGTCTGAACCTAACAAGAAATTCTTACCTATAGGTAGCTTGGCATTGAGATTATAGAACGACACAGAAGATTTAATTTCACTGAGGTTGGATTTCTTGAGCACCTGATTTAATTGCTCGACATCTAACGACCCGAACCCATATCCCAATGTAACAAAACCTGTAAAACTCAACGAATCACCTTCTATCGGTTTCTGTAGTGTTTGGGAGAGTGCATGGACGTTCCATAAAAGAAGAAGCACAAATGCAAAAAGAGCTATTCGCACACCTGTTGATTTGCAAGCTTTTATACTGAAACAAAGCAATCGTTTCATAACAATCCTTATGAAGAATGAAAAAAATGAAAGTAAGCGAGAAAAAGTAGTGTAGTGTCTATATGGTTCTGCTGTGAGTAATTGAAGGAATTAATGAAAATGTATACCGTAATTCTTCTTAGGTGTCAATCTGCCTGCAAAACTACGTAAATCCTCAAAGCAAGCAAATATAAATTGGTGAATTTCAAAACTGGAAAGATTTGTAGAGTTCTAATTTCATATTCAGAATATTTTTGCCTGCGAAATTGGAACAAATCTGATTGCTTTCAGTATAATAAGTAGGAAATTCTTGTTTACCTTTGGATAATATCAATGAAATATCTTTTTGTGTTAGTTATCATGCTAATCACCTTGAATTCTCTTAGTGCGCAAAATGGTTGGAAAGATATGGGCGTGTACAAGGAAACGGTTGATACAACCGGACAATTGTCACAGATAATTGCCACTCCCGATGGGAAATACTTAGTACACAGTTACAACCCTATTAGAACAAAAAGTAAAGAATCTATATATACAAAAATGGAATCTCGATAGTGTACCAAACCCGCCAAACAAAGTAAACGTTTCATAATTAACCCTAAGTTGAATGTGAAAAACAAGATTACATGTGAAAAAAGCAGTTGATTATCTTTATGGAACTATTGAGCAGTGAAATCGGTTAATGTCAAAGATTTTTGTAATTTCTTTAATTAGTGTCAATCGTGTGCAAAACTAATTAAATTCATTAAACAACCAAAGTGTTAGCCGGTAAATCTTCACTTTAAACAGCTTAAAAACTCACCGCGAAGCTAATAATATAATAGCATTGTCAATCTATAATATCCTGATATTTTGTGGAACTTCTATACTATTGATAATACTGCTTTTCGATATAGTGTGTAGTTGAATTTAAACTTCGTAAAACCTTATCACCCTTTAACTGTTAATAAAAGCTAAGGCATCGAAATTCAACGAGAACTTCCCCTTATACTTCGTATTTTTGTAGATAATCGGGAATAATTTTTCCTGTATCTAATGAAAACAAAGTCTTAAACGTATAAACTTATTTCTAATGCTCAAACATACCTTCATTTTCCTATTCTTGATAACAGTATCCATCTCGGCACAACCGAAGAAACAGATAGTTTCCGTTCCAAGTTTTAACTGCAAAGTGCGGCTGCCAGGGGTGATAAATTCATACCGTCCTACTATTCAGCCACTTCTCACTCCCGACGGTAAACGGTTGTATTTCGACAGGAAATACCATCCGTTGAATATGGGTATGAACAAAGACTGCGATGATATTTGGTATTCCGACCGCAATTCCGACGGAAGTTGGAATACACCCGTAAACGTAGGACCCCCACTCAACACCTCCGATTGTGATGTTCTGTTCTCCATCTCTCCCGATGGAAAAACGGCATTGGTAGGCGGGGAATACGAGAATGGAATTAAGCACCCGGGCTTTTCCATTACCAAATGGGACGGTAGGGGATGGGGAACTCCTCAAAAAGATACTGCGTGTATTGTTTCAAGCGATTCGGTGAATGAACTCGAAGGTATCTATTTTGTATGTTTGCCTACGGAGGTGCGTCCGCAAAAAGTGAATTTGGAAAAACTGATTAAGGAGACTCCGAAAGAGAAAACTTTCCTTCCGAAGATATATTTTGAATCGAAGGAAAGTACACTTTCCGTGGAAAATCAAGAACTACTTGAAAAATCAATGTCATCATTGAAACAAGCGAAAGAAATTATCGTTACAGGATATGCCGACGATATTGGCACGGACGGTTATAATATGAACTTATCCAAACTTCGCGCTACGTCTGTGCGTGAATTTTTGGAAAAGAAAAAAGTTGGGAAGATAAAGGTGGTTGCTAAGGGAGAGAATGCTTTGAAGGATACTACTCCTACCGATGAAGTGCGTAGGGAAAACAGGCGGGTGGATATTGAGGTGAGGTGAATGTGAGGGACGATTGTTGATAGTAATTTAGTACTTTACATGTGGAAATGTCGTCAGTTATGTGTATGTTTGCATCATAATCTTTCACAGAAAAACTAAGGATAACCATTATGTCCGCATTAAAATTACACTCTTCCCCGGTATTGGATATCTACTCTGCCGATATGGAAACGGAACTTGAATTACCGCTCGTTTCAGAAGGTATAAGTGCAGGATTTCCATCGCCTGCATTGGATTTTACAATTGTAAGCATCGATCTGAACAAAGAGCTTGTCAAACACCCTGCATCCACTTTTTATGGTCGGGTAAAGGGACAGTCGATGAAGGATGAAGGTATCGAAGATGGGGATATGCTTGTGATTGATAAAAGCATAGAGGCTCTCGACGGAAAAATTGCCGTATGCTATTTGGACGGTGAATTTACCATAAAAAAGATAATGCTCCTGAAAAATGTTTGCTGGCTGATGCCTGCCAATGAAAACTATCAACCTATCCAAATCACTCCCGAAAATGACTTTTTGATTTGGGGAATTGTTACTCACGTTATCAAATCCTTCTGATGTACGCATTAGTAGATTGTAATAATTTTTATGCTTCGTGCGAACGGGTGTTTCGCCCTGATTTAAACGGCAAACCTGTTGTGGTTTTGTCGAATAACGACGGTTGTGTAGTTGCAAGGAGCAATGAGGCTAAAGAGCTTGGTATTCCGATGGCTGCCCCTGCTTTTAAGTATGCCGAACTTTTTGAACAGCATAAAGTGCATGTCTTTTCTGCCAATTTTACTCTCTATGGTGATATGAGCCAAAGAGTAATGAACCTGCTTGCCGAATACACCGACGATTTCGAGATGTACAGTATAGATGAGGCATTTCTAAATTTTGAAGGATATAAACAAGCAGACTTGCAAGCACTGTGCGAAGAAATGCAACAAAAAGTGACAAAATGGACGGGTATTCCCATCAGTATCGGTATTGCCAGAACCAAAACATTGGCTAAAGCAGCCAATTATATTGCTAAGAAATTTGCAGCCCGTACCAAAAGTGTCTATACGATTGATACTGAAGAGCAACGTATCAAAGCATTGAAATGGTTGAAAGTAGATGGCGTATGGGGGATCGGACGGCGACTTTCGAAACGTTTGCAAGCTATTAATATTCAAACTGCATACGATTTTACACAGCTTGACGATGAATGGCTACAGAAGAAACTGTCTATTGTGAGTGTACATCTAAAACAAGAGTTACTTGGTGTTGAGTCTTTCCGTTTGATACGTGAAACCGCCAAGAAAAGTATTGCCACTACCCGTACATTCGAAAAGAATTATACTGAATTCGACCAGGTAAAAGAGCGGGTAATAACCTTTGCAGCATCATGCGCGGAAAAGCTCCGCAGGCAAAAATCCTGTTGCAATGCAATGATGATATTCATCCGTACCAACTTTCACAGGGCAGACCATGAGCAATACAACAATAGCATCGTTGTAAAACTCCCTTTTGCTACTAATTCAAGTATAGAGCTTGCTCAATTCGCTGAGGCAGGATTAAAAAAAATATTCAAAGAAGGATATAAATACAAGAAAGCAGGAGTAGTAGTAGTGGATTTTACACCACAAGATGAAGTAGAGCAGCACCTGTTTGAGAATAGCAATCCCAAGCATGTCGCTGCTATGCAGGCATTAGATAAAATAAACGCTTCGTTAGGTAAGAATAACGTGAAGTTGGCTTCACAAGACCCCAAAAAAGTATGGAAAATGAGACAGGAGAAATTATCGCCGCGTTATACTACCAATATTGACGAGATAATTACGATACAGGTGTGAGGGGTGGGGGAATTACATCCATCCGTAGCGGTGGTTTTGCAAAGCCACCCCTACGGATGGGGGAAACAGCTCACTATTTATCTTTCTTACCATTTCTCCTCATCTCCCACAAGAAAGCATATTTCAGAAAAACATATACAAATGCACTCATTGCAGCGATAAACCCGTGAATCCCGTCCAGAAAACCATGTTGGAATATGTAATTACGGATAAATGAATAGATAGGATTTAATATTAACTTTCCGATTGATGGTTTCTTCCCTCGGTCATGATAGGAAAGTGAAGTATGGTAGGCGTAATATACTGTCTTTTCAAAATGATGGCGAATATCTCTGTAAGAGTAATGCAGCAGTTCTCCCTTTATATCTGAAATATTGCCCGTAATTGATAATGATTCATGTACTGTATTGTTCCATATAGGTTTTGCATCCCGCCTTACAAGACGTAATTTTTTATCTGGCTGCCACGCATGGTGTAAAATTTTACCTAAATAAACTGTTCGCCTATTAATTCGAAAACCCACAAATTTAGTTTGGGTTAGAGACGAACTGAGTGACGACTGAAGGTCCTCGGTAAGAACTTCATCGCAATCCAAACACAAAATCCACTCTTGAGTACATTTCGAAAGGGCGGAGTTCTTCTGCTCCATAAATCCTTTCCAATCCTCTTCGAAAACTTCGGCTCCGAATTCTGAAGCAATTTCCCTTGTTCTATCTGTAGAGTGAGAATCCACCAAGATAATTTCTGCAGCAAACGGCGCAATACTTTCCAATGTCCTGCGGATATTGACTTCCTCATTATACGAGATTATTGCAACTGAAAGCGGAAGTTTTGCCATATATACTATCGTTAATTAGACTCTGTGAGGCTTTGTGTGCACTGTTAATAAAATATATCTGTATGCTTACCTATAACTATTTTGCTATCAAAGTGAGTAAAAAAAATATAGAAACTCAAAATTGGTAAGTGTTCGATGCTTCGTCTCCGCTCAGCATGACATGTCTTTTACTTCAATATAAACAATAAATTACGTCACACTGAGTGGAGTCGAAATGTAAAAATACTTGCCGAATTCTAAACTTTGCGGTTTCTCGTATGCAAAAACAATACAAAATAAACATTACGTAGGAATATAATTACACTTCAATAAAATTCTTATACTCACCAATTCTCCAACCGGAAAGATGTTCAATTGCATCGGTAATTTTCATTCGGAAAGGTTTGGGTTTTAGGCGAGAACCGTCGAAATATTTCGTCCATTCTTTCGACTCCTCGATACGTTTATGCATAACACGCGGATGAGTTTCGGTAAACCGTTCAAGCTCATAGCATCCATACTCAAACGTCCTGTTCTTCACTTTCTTAAAGCCCTGTGCATCTCCCCACGAAATTACCTTTCCTGTATTCCGAAATGCACGGATTTCCTGCCGGTACCACTGCCGTCCCGCTCCAAGATAATCATAACTACCGTAGAAATGACGATAGGCAAAAAGCAGGGCATCTGTTTTTGTGTTCGAATCCGCTTTTGTAATTTCACTCAGGATAATAGTATAGTCTTCTTCATTGAGAATTTCATCTGCCTGCAGGTAGATACACCAATCGCCTGTGCACTCTGCGAGAGCGACGTTGGTTTGATCGGCAAGGATTTTCCCGCCTTGGCGGAGGGAATCGTCCCACAGCGTTTCAATAATTTTCAGTTTGGGGGATTGTAGTGATTGGAGGAGTTCAAGTGTGTTATCGTCAGACTTTCCGACAGCAACGATTACTTCATCACAAATCGGCAATAGGGAAGTGATTGATTCCAAAACCGGGTAATCAAATATTACTGCATTGCGTACAAATGAAAAACCGGAAATTTTCATCGGATTTTGGAAATAAAAAAACGGCAAACAAATTTATTTTGTCTGCCGTACATAATCTAAACTGTGCGCCATACCAAAAAAATCAGCTTAGTTTCGCTCTGATCTTCTTCTCTGACATTCCACGTAAATAATAGAGTTTAGAACGGCGGGCATTACCCTGACGTACTACATCTATACTTTGGATAATAGGTGAGTAGAGCGGGAAAATACGCTCAACACCCACGCCATTGGATACTTTACGAACACGAAAAGTAGCATTGATACCCGAACCGCGACGTGCGATAACAATTCCTTGATAATTTTGAACGCGCTCTTTTTCACCTTCGATAACACGTACAGCCACCACAACAGTATCACCCGGACGAAACGAAGGAATCTCCGATGTACCGGATTCACTCTTGCTGCGGCGCACTTCGAGTGCCTTTGCCATTTGTATTTGATCTATTGCATCAACTTTGTTCATGACTTCTCTCTTATTGACTTAAAAATGAAGACACAAAGATACGGCTATTTTTCGAAGTAACCAAATGGATTTTCAAGTTCAAGCGATAGATTGGGAAAGAATATCGGGGATGCTTGCTGCCAAAGATATGTACGTAAGCAGTAACTTTATGAATTGTAAAGCATTGAAGTCAATTTTGCAAATTGAAATACATCGTTTGTTCCCGTTCAGAGTGAAGCTGACTTGTAAAATCTTACTATTCTGAAATTCAATAAATATCAAACAATAACAGCCCCAAATAAAAATCTCAAAAATATCGTTCGTGAGTTCATAATAAATTTAATAATGTTGCGGAGTATTAATTAAAATTTTAATTACGCCTCATTATCATACACGCATTATGAACATACCATTCACGTTCAGCAAAGCCCCGTCCCTCTGTCCGTGCGGGGAACACAAACGGTTCAACAAACTCACCTCACACCCGACTGGCGGGAAATGTTGGACATGCAATAAGTTCTTTTCGCCAAAGAAAGATGTACCCCTGCCACCTTCCCCTGAAGACAATGCAACCATTCAGGAAAAAATAGAAAGGCGCGAAGAAAACTACACTAAGAAATTCGTTCGCCAGCATATTTATTGGAACGAAGCAGGGGATAACTACCTTATGAAAATAGTCATTTACCGAAATTCATTCGGGAAGAAACTCTGTTTCCAATACAAATGGACGGGCACGCTGGAATGGAGCGATGAAGAACAGGCATTCAGGAAACTCGGTATATGGGAGCGCGGCATAGAAGGCGTACACCTTACACTCTACAACGCTCCGCTCATCAACATATTCAGGACATCCCTTTGTAGGGATGAATTTACAGTATATATAGTAGAAGGGGAAAAAGACGCAGACACAATTTGGCACAAATGGGGAGTACCTGCCACCTGCAATCCGATGGGAGCAGGCAAGTGGAAAAGCAGTTACAGTGATCTATTGAAAGGGTTGAATTGTGTAATTCTTCCAGACAATGACGACGCTGGCAAAGCCCATGCACAATTAGTATATGATTCCCTGAAGGGAAAAGCAAACAAAGTGGTAATATATAATTTAACTGATTTGATGCCCGACCTGCCACATAAGGGCGACGTAACCGATTTTATTGAAAGGGGAGGAACACTATGAACCAAACACCACGCTTAGGCGACACATTACGCGAAATACTCGCGCAAACACCCTCGCAAGCCCAAAGCAAAACGCTGCTGCAATTATTAAGCGAACCGGATATTAAAGTCCCGTTTTTATGGGGAGAGATTTTCCCGAAAGGGGAATTTTTGGGAATCGTCGGCAAAAGCGGTGTGAACAAAAGCACGTTTTGCCGTCAGCTTTGCCTGTCGATTGCTTCGCGGCAAACTGCATTCCTGAATGACGAACTTACACCGACATACGGTAAGGCAATGTACTGCTTCTCGGAGGAAAATGAGAATTGGATTCGCCGCTACCTTCGTAAGAACTGTAATGGAATCGAATACAATATGAGGGACTTGGAAAATATGACGGTAGTCAATATGCAGAATTTCGACACGGGCGAAGAAATGCTCACGTTCTTTCGCGAGGAACTTTCACGTCAGAAATTCGACTTGATTGTGATTGACTCCTACAGTGATTTCATTGTGAAATTCAATGCAAAACTGAACGACAACGATTCAATCCGTGTGCTGAAAAGTCAGATTGAATTTTTGAAGGACGGTGGATGCTCCATTCTTTTCAATCACCATACGTCCGACAAGGCAAGCGCGCTCGGAACATTTTTGGGTGCAAATGCCTTCAAACAGATAGTACGTTCGCAACTCGAAATATTTGATGGAGGTGCTGAATGGGGAGTATGGGATTGCGAGAGCAGCTGCAATGCGTTGGATTAATGAGTCGTTAACAGTTGGATTAATTGAACAGCAACGTCGCGGGTTGTATCGAAAGTTTGTCTCCAAAGTAAGTCTCGAAACTGCAAAAGAGAATATCGAGACAAAGGAAATTCAGTACACAATGCACCCTAACTATTTGGATTATATAGGGAATTAATATAACGTTCCTGTTAACCGTTTGTCTCGAAATTATGTCTCGTAATTACACATAGTAGTTTCGAGACAAAGTTTCGAGACAAAGTTTTTTGTGGTGGGGGGAGGGCAATCCTTAGCCAATAATAACTGTGGCTTCTTCATACAAATTAGGAAATAAACTTCTGCGTAAACGAAACTTTGTTCCATGATTATGCCCTGTCCTTGCATCAAAATCAATGAGGATATTACCCTTCTCAATTTCATCTAAAAAACGATTGAAATTGAATTTCCTGAGCATAAGAACTGAAGAGTATCTATAAAATTCCTTACCATTCTGCTTCTTAACTTCAGCCTGAACATAAAAGCAATTGAGAAGCTTGACTCCTACTATATGCTCTAAATCATCAAATCCCCAGTATGGCTGAGGAGCAAGTTCATTAATATTGCCGACTTTATTATTTACTGTATCTAACCAATTACGATGAATTTTACTTACTTTGGTAGAATCAAAGGATATGAGGATTTTCCTCTCATCTCGATTTATTTTAACCATAAAACCCCTATCACTTGGAGAAAGCCCATGTATAGTTTGTCTAAATGACATTTCATTCTCTGAGTGTTTTTTCCCAGCTTCTTTGTGTCTCCAACCGTAGGATGGAAGTAAAATAGATGGTACGAACTTAATTGCCCTAGGTGATGGCTCACAATGAGTAAGAGTCATAAGTGATTTTGTACTTCTTCTTTGGCATTTTAATTCCCATTCTGCTGCGTTAGGGATCGGGAGATTATTTTCTTTAATTCCCAAAAGATCTTCTAGCGTATTTCCAACACCTCCGTGATTTCCATATCGAGCGTTTTCAACCCATTCCATTTCAGAGATTTCTTTTAATTTTTCAATTAATTCCTGTTTACTATATATGTCCATGTTTAGTTGAAAAGGGGTTGCTGTGATTGTAACTTTAACTTTGCGAGATCAGTTTCAGTCCTGTTTTTAGCAAGTCTTGCCTGAGCCATTTCACAATACTCTGGCGAAATTTCGATTCCAATATAATCCCTGCCTAATCCTTTTGCAACAATACTTGTTGTCCCAGAACCATTAAACGGATCTAATATCAATTGAGCATTAGTAGAAGATATTATTCTATCGATAAGAGCAACAGGAAAAGGGGCAGGGTGTGCATTCTTCATTTCTTGAGTGAACTCCCAAACATCACCGTAGGCATTTGCTTTTTCCGCTAATAAAAAATTGGGTTTTGTTATCATATAAATAACTTCATAAGTAGGAAGAAAATATCCTGGATTAAAGTTTATTCCACCTTTTCTTCTCCATATGATAATCTGACGAATTGGAAAACCATCGATAATTTCTCGTCTGTCCTGTAACAGTCCGGCTTGTACTCTCCATTTATGATTGTAGAATATTGCTCCAGTCGGCTTTAAGAGCCTAAACATCTCAGTAAGGCAGTTTCGCTGCCATTCGTTGTACTTATCGTGTGGCATACAATCGTCATGGTGAGTATAGCCATTTTGCAATGCTGCGCCCGCCCATTTACCGCTTTTCGTGTTAGCTTTCATCCCGTTACCTGTTGAATTTTTCAAATTATAAGGTGGTGAAGTAACAACCAAATCTATGCTTTCACTTGGGATTTGACGCATTGTTTCAAGACAATCACCGCAAATGATTCTATTTCTATATTCTTCGATATTATTCATATTGATATGATACTTAAGTCGTAATCTGAAATTTTATCCATATAAAACAGTGACGATTTATTTTTCGGTTCATTGCACTCCATGCGAGTACTAAACTACAAATAAAAACACTGAACATAAAGCATTTTTCTGGTATCTTGAAAGTTTGTCTCGAAATTATGTCTCGAAACTATATATAGTAATTACGAGACAAAGTAAATAAATTCCTATATCGCTCCTATGGAGCTTTATCGTTTTGGCGGTATGCATTACTATTGAGATTTATCCCCTATGGGGAAATAGAAAACCTTTGTCTCGAAATTATGTCTCGAAACTATACATAGTAATTACGAGACAAAGTTTCGAGACAAACTAAATAGACTATTGTTCGCCTGATAAATTCCTATGTCGCTCCTATGGAGCTTTGTCGTTTCTTGGGTTTGCATTGCTATTGAGATTTATCCCCTTCGGGGAAATAGATTACAGTATAAGGTTTCCTCAAGCCCCCATAGGGGCGAAATATCGGTAGAAAATGGCACACCACGACAGCAAAGTCCCGTTAGGGACGGCATATCGGTTTTGTGCGGATACCGATATTTCATCCCTAACGGGATTTTAAGACGGGGGCTGTGTATTGATTTCTACCGATATTTCATCCCTAACGGGATTATAAGAGGGGGATTGGGGATTGCGTTTCCTACCGATATGTCATCCCTAACAGGATTATAAGAGGGGGATTGGGGATGCGTTATCTACCGATATATCATCCCTAACGGGATTATAAGAGGGGGATTGGGGATTGCGTTTCCTACCGATATATCATCCCTAACGGGATTAAGAGGTGGCGTGGATTATTTTTCTACCGATATTACATCCCTAACGGGATTATAAGAGGGTGATGGGGGCTGCGTTATCTACCGATATATCATCCCTAACGGGATTATAAGAGGTGGCGTAGATTGTTTTTTCTACCGATATTACATCCCTAACGGGATTTTAAGAAAGACAACTATCCCGCTTCCTCACTCGCTGTCACCACAGGCAAATGATGCCCCTTATTCTCCATAATAAAGTAAAACCCGCCCACAAGCGATGTGATTAAATACCCTACTCCGTGTGTAAGTGTAGCGTAAGCAAGGGCTTCTGCACCATCCATACGGTAAAGTTTTATCATTGCACCTGCAACGAGTGTGTGGAATAAGCCCACTCCACCGGGTGCAGGGAGAATAAAGGCAATTGTCCCTATAATGAACAGGAAGGTAGCATCTCCAAAATCCAAACCCAACGACGTGTCAAAACCGAACGCATAGAATGTCATCCACATCGGAATAATATACACGAACCATATAGCGAGGGATTCCAATATCAGGCGGTAGTATTGCGACGGAGATTTAACGATTTCAAATCCGCGTCTGAATGATTCTACAAGTTGATGAAACCGCAGATAAACCCTTTGTGAATAACGTCTGATTGTGTGTTGCAATATCCATTCGGTAAGACTTGGATATAATACAAGCACAAGAATAAACGCCGAAACAACCGCAACCAATACACCCATGCCCGTCAGTTGCGAAAGCGTAAAGTTTGGGTAGGCAATTGCAATATCATTGCGCATGAAAAGAAAGACACCTGCTGCCATCATAAGCGTTACAGGCATATCAAAGATGAACCGTTCCAATATTATGGTTGCCATCACAAGCGAAAACGACACTTTCTCACGCCTGCTAAAAACAAGCGGACGCAAAAATTCCCCGCCTTTAGGAAGTACATTATTAACGGCATAGCCTACCATCACAGCCGAGAACAAATCCGATAACTTCGCATCCTTCAATGTTGGTTTGAGCATCGTTTTCCACCTCAAAGCACGTAGCCAATGGGAGAACAGAATAACCGGAATAGTTGCCAATACCCACCAATAGTTAGCCCTTTTGAGGGAAACCATCAGTGCGCCGAGGTCAATTCCACTCTGCGCATAATACAGCGAGCC
This sequence comes from Ignavibacteriota bacterium, assembly GCA_016197185.1. Taxonomy (GTDB): domain Bacteria; phylum Bacteroidota; class Ignavibacteria; order Kapaibacteriales; family UBA961; genus JADJXV01. The sequence goes on along the minus strand of JACPWH010000060.1, from coordinate 14,806 downwards.
GACAACGAGCAGGATGCTGAGAGTGATTCTAAGCGCGGATTTTGTCTTTTGTGTCATTAAGAGCGTTCCTGATAGTCGAAAAGTCGTCAATAAACTAATGCAATGATATTAGAAATAAAATACTTAAAATTGTCATTCTTAGGGATTCTTAGACCGTAGAATCTCCGTTAGAACGTAAGAATCTGTAGGTCGGATACGCTAACGGAGATTCTTCACTAACGTTCAGAATGACAAACATTATAGAAATGTCATTAAAGGAAATGAGTATCGTGTCCTATATACATAAAGTCAGGTGCTGTTACACCTGACTTTCGTTCCTGCTAAATGGAAGGTCGGTTGTAATAACCTACCTGACCTAAATCCCTATGAATCTATTGCCGAGTCCCGGTAAATTCAGTTTTCGAACGCAAAACCCATTTTCTCTCTGTCTGAGAAGGAGGTACCACACCTTCTACTGCTTCTCTGTAGATACCGGTGAATGATTTGCCATCTTTACTCATTGTGAGTTCAAGTTTTCCCCTGATGTCGTGATAATAGTAATCCGCACTGGCGAACACGAAATCAGGGTTTGGGGTTGAGTTCCAAATACTGTCTGCGGGGTATGTTATGGTTTGGCTGTAAGGTTTATATCCTAATGACCCAACCGATATACCGCTAAGAGTGCTGCCTTCGGTTTTTGCTGTTAGAAAATATAAGTTATCAACGTCACCTAAACTACTTAAAATGATTCTTGTACCTGTGTATTGCTCAGTAAGAACATCAACTTCAACTTCTTCTACCAAACCCTTATATAGCACCGTCCATTCTCCTTTAAAGTCGTCTGACTTTACAGAAGTCACAGTAGAATCGGTTGTACTTGAACAACCTCCAATTATAACCAATACAAACAAGGTTAGTGTAATTGAGAAAACATTTCTCATAAATTTCTCCGGTAAAAATATAGTGAAATAAAAGTGCATTACCTTTTGATAAAGGATTTGCTGAATATTGAGCCGTTATTGAGTCTTACAATCATCATATACATCCCTTCGGCTACAGTTGAAAGTGGAAGTACCATGTCAAATGTTTGTGGAGGCAGGGGAGTTATCAGAACAGTTTCACCCAGAACATCCGTCAATGTAATTGTTCCGCCTGTATGTGCAGATTCAGGAATTATAAGGTGAACCAAATCCTTTGCAGGGTTCGGGACAAGTGAAAGCGATTCTTTGTCGACCACAGATTCTTCTCCCACACCTTGAATAATACCTTTGATTCCTTCTTGACCGATAATTAGAAAACGATTGATAGGAGGATTGACAACTACTGTATTTGCAAGTGTTTCGTGAGGCCAGTGAATTACTATCGAGTCGATTTTTGTGCTTTGCCCGATACCGATAATCTTTTCGAGCGGCTGCTGTGCTCCGAAATGTCCTTGTCCCGTAAGAACATCCCTGATCTGAGCCATGCCTCCGGCATACACTGTAATTCTTGCACCGATACAATCATGATTCACTTCTGCAGGTGCGATAAGTTTCACTTCCACATTGTTGTTAGAACGTCCTACATTGTTTCTGAGAAGTGCAAGCCCGCTGCCCCAACCGATCATCATATCTTCATCACCGTCCAAATCATAATCGTTGGGACGTGTAATGTAGCAGGGTTTATAACTTAACATTCCGATTGCTTCGGTCATGTCTTCGAATGAGTGTGAGGTAGGGTTCTGATGAAACATAAATACCCTGTCTGTTGCCGGTACATATACATTCTCGCCGTAAGCGCAGTCCTGCCAACCGTCGTTATCAAAATCAAACCATGCTGCGTCCATGTCTCCAAGATGGGTGGATTGCGGGTTCTTACGTTGAAGCCTGGTTAAGTCCCACTTGAGTTTGTATCCGGTAGCTTCACCTTGATTAACGGAAATGGTGGAATGTCCTTCGCTTGGATCGACACCCCCATGTACGAATGCTTGCAGTAAATCTATATCACCGTCATTATCAAAATCGGCAGGAACCACTGCCCATTGGCATAAAGGCTGACCATTATCTCCGCCCCTAAGCTGTGAAGTATAACCAATAGTTGAGGCTACGTCTGTAAATGAACCGTTCTTATTGTTCTTCCAAAGGTTTCCACCGCTTCTGCAATAGGCTGATGTAAGAATGTCAATCCACCCGTCATTATTCCAATCCATAGCAGTTGCACCGTACATCGGGAATTCCACAGATGAGATTCCTGTTTCTTCCGATACATCGGTAAACGTGCCGTCGCCGTTACCTCTCAGCAAGTAGTCAGGCATGAATCCTAAATTGTTTCCCTGTGTATAATTGAGATTCTTATCTTTGAACCAAGTAGCAATATACAAATCCAAAACTCCGTCCAAGTCGTAATCAAAAAAGGTAAACCCTGCACAATTAAGCAGACCGAGTTCGTGCAATCCGTTGTTTTTAACAAGGGTGAAATGTCCCTTGCCGTCGCCGAGCATCACTTCACAACGGTCATCGGGAAACTTGAAGTTTTCCAATCTGTCGTAATAAGGTCCTGTTACAAGGTCTATATTACCGTCGTTGTTGAGGTCAGCCATAAGTGCAATGTCAATCACCCGGCTGCTGTCCGGAATGGTTGGGTGCACCCATACACCTGATTGCTCCGTTACATCCACAAAAATCCTGTCACCTTTAAAATTCGAATTAGGGTCTTGTTGATTGAGGTAGATTTTCATGTTGCGAGCGCGAGTGGAGAGCTTTGCTCCTAATTCTTCCTGTACAAACATATCCGGGTAATTGTCGTTGTTAATATCTACCATGTTAACGCGTGCACCTTTCAGTCCTGCAATTTTTGTTGCTACAGAAACATCAGTAGTCCAGCTTTTATCTTGCCCGGTAAGCTCGTTCGAACTTATGACAAGTAAAAATGACAGAAGCGAAACACCAAACAAAGAAGCAATTTTCATAGTAACCTCATTGAAAAAGTAAGTGCAACACAAGAAAAATAGTTTGAGTACAAAAAATACAATATAGGGAAATACAAGGACTTTTAAACCTCAATCAAAGAAGGTTTCCTAAAAATAATCAGATGGTTTATATTTAGGTCAAGTATTACGCCGGACTTAAATGGAAACATATTTGTGATGCAGAGTTCAGGATAGTCACGAAAGCCGCCTGCAAAATTGTACAGTGGCATTGGAGTACGACGTTCACCCCTGTCACCCTGAACTCGATTCAGGGGCTCCTCTGCTGTTCTGTCATGCTAATTTATGTTTGCTAAATTTCAACGTTCATACGGGATGCTGAAACGAGTTCAGCATGACAGGACAGTTGTTTTATCTGCAAATTAGAAGATGACATTTACAATGTAGTCGAAGCATACAAATACTTTTTGATTGCATTTACTTATGAATACATTGCAAGTAATTGAACCCTTCGACATACCCCGGTTCGTTACATACATCCATATTCACAATCCTGCTGCCATTTCCTTCAACACCCCATAGCGTAACCCCTTTACACTCACCATACATTTCAATTGGTCTGTGTAACGCAAGAATTCATGGAGGATAAGTGTTCCTGCCGGAAGAATATCTGCGCGACCCGGGTGCACCCCGGTCATAGCTGTAAGTTCGTCGAATGTTGAATCGACTAATTGCCTGAGAAGTATATGAACGCTGAGAGTGCTTAAAGGGTAATTATGGATTTTCGAAGCATCAAATGTATCAATCCCCAAACACACCGCAGCAAGGGTAGTGGGTGTACCGGCAACTACTCTAAGTGGATAAAACAATTCCTTGTCAATCGTATAAATTGATTCTCGCACTTCGTCAAAAGCCGTTTGAACCTGTGAGGTGGTAGGTGGTAAATTGCGGAAATATTTTTCCGTGAGCCGTACTGCACCTATATCCAAACTTGTGCGGAACGAGATGGTATTTCCTTTCCCGCTTATTATTTCGGTGCTGCCGCCTCCGATGTCAAGAACAGTGGTAGGTTCATCATTTTCTACAGTGCCGATGAAACAGAGCCGAGCTTCTTCATCTCCGGTAATTACCTCAATAGGGTTTCCAAGAGCCGCCTCTAATTCCTTACAGACTTCTTCTCTGTTGTCAGCATCACGCAGGCAGCTTGTTCCAACTGCACGAATTTTATCGACCCCAAGTTCAGTAATCCGAGCCTTGTATCTATGAAGGATGTCAACTGCCCGTTTAATTGCATCAGGCTGAATGGTTTTGGATGAATCCACATTCTGCCCGAGCCGTGCAATGGAATGAATGTCGTCAATGACTTCCATGCCGTTCTCGGATACATCGGCTATTGTCATCAAGAGCGTATTTGTTCCAATATCAACCGATGCTATTCTATGATTTTTCATAATAATCTATGTTTTGGTAAAACGGATTGCAGCCCATTCATTCTCCAATTCAGTGTGAATATGTTTGAATGAAACAGCTTCTGCTTCCGAGATTATTTCATCTACATCATACTTCAAAATTCCCGAAACGATAAGAGTACCGTCGGGACTTTTGAGTGTTTGATAGAATTTTGGGAAATTTGGAATCAATAAATTTCTATAGAGATTAGCACAAATACCGTCAGACATTGGTAATTCAACTGTAAAGACATCTTGTTGTGAACATTCAATTTGTTCGTCTGTTCTATTGAGGGTGATATTCTCTTTTGAGTTTTCTACCGACCATTCATCATTATCAAATGCTAAACAATATTCCGCTCCAAGTTTTGCAGCAAGGATTGCCAGCACTCCTGTTCCTGTTCCTGCATCAATCCATCGTGAAGCAGGTTTTACTGTTTCTTCCAGCATTCTGCAAACCATTCGTGTAGTAGGGTGGTAACCTGTTCCAAAAGACATTTTCGGGTTAATCAAAATCACTATCGGTTGCAAAACACCGGCAGCTTTCCAGGTAGGGGAGATTGCTACGTTGGTACTGACAATAACAGGCTCAAGAGATTCCTCCCATTCGGCATTCCAATTTTTATCATCAATAACTTCTTCCAAAAGGATTTTTGCTTCAATTCCATAAACTCTCAGGCGTTCAATAAGCGAAGCGGCAAATTCGGGAGTATAATCAATTGCATTAAATGTAATGACAATCTCATCCATGCGTTCTTCGATTCCGACAAAAGGAAAGTCGGCAAGTGCTGAATACGAGAGGTCGAATTGTTCTTCAGGAATAGCTATATGTAGATTTACAAATTGTTTTTTGAGCATAGATTAGGATTGATTTTAGGCTATATATTTTACTTTCAATAACTTACGTATTAGATACTTCACCTTGTGGCAGGTAAGTATCTGAATGCTTCGATTCAGATCAGTATAACAATTCTGTAACAGTTTAGTAATTATTAAGTTACGTCACCCTGAGCCGACCCGGAAGGGTATGATTACTTGCCATACGTAAGTACATACTCGAGTAAGCATTGTCCAACGCAACCGAGAGTTTCTGCCGAAATATTCTCAATAGTGTCATGAGTTGTATGCCAGTATTTGCGCCTTGGGTTCTGCACATTTTGTCCAACCAGATTCACATCTATAATATCAATCGACGGGATACCCGCTTGAATGAGCATATCATGGTCATCACTCACACCATTACCATTTTCAGGAATAAAATACTTGCAGTTTCTTCTTGATGCGATATCCCATATTTTGCGCATTGCATCAGGGTTCGATCTCATCGAACCCGGCTCGAAGCGCAGTTCTGCATCTTTATCACCGATTAAATCTAATAAAATTGCACTACTCGGTTTTGCAAAGGGTAGATTCCCTGCATAATGCCTGGCACCGATAAAATAATTCGCAAGGTCATGTTCATATCCATAATCTTCACCGTCGAAAAGAACCACATCAATACCAATTGAAGGATGTGAGGTTTTAAGTATCCTTGTTATTTCCAAAAGGACAGCTACACCGCTTGCACCGTCATTTGCAGCAGGACATCCTTTTGAGGTATCCGCCGGATTTGGGTCTTGGTCAGAACGCGGACGACTGTCCCAATGTCCACAAATAAGGATTCTATTGGTTGATTTTGGATTGAACGCTGCAATAATATTTGAAAACACTATCGGTTTTCCATATATTTCTGCTTTAAATGATTGCAAAAATGCAGTATCGGCATACATTTTGACCGTAGAAAGCAGAAATTCCCTACATAAAGTGTGTGCAGGAGAACCCGGAACTCGTGCACCAAAACTTAATTGTTTTTCAACCAATTTATATGCAGTTTGTGCGTCAAACTGCGGAATAGTATCTTTTGTTTCGATAACAGCTTGTGGCATATTCGTTGTTTTTTCGGAGATTTGATGTTTTTCCGAAGGACATCCGAATAGAAAAGATGAACAGACAGCTATTAATAGTCCATAAAACCGAAAGTTTGGAATTGTTTTTGTGGAGTGCATGTTTGAAAAATATAGTGGAATGCTACGCGAAACTGATTGCAAATTAGGGGAATTTTTATGGAGCAGCAAATTTTACTTAAAAAATTAGAGAAAATTGAGCTTGTAGTAATGGATGTGGATGGTACGCTTACAGACAGTGCAATGTATTTTTCAAGAGACGGTGAGGAACTCAAACGTTTTTCTACGCGTGACGGAATGGGAATAAATCTGCTTCATTTGGCTGGAATCCAAACTGCTATTCTTACAAGCGAATTATCCGAAATTGTAACTGCAAGAGCTAAAAAACTAAGAATCAAACATGTGATTTTAGGAAGCAAAAACAAGAAATATGCCCTTACGGAACTTGGCGTAAAACTTGGATTGACTTTTCAAAAGATAGCATATATCGGCGATGATGTAAATGACATTCCTCCTATCAAGCTTGCGGGAGTTTCGGCGTGTCCTGCGGATTCTGTTCCACTTGTTAAGGAAGTTGCAGATTATATATGCGTAGCAACAGGTGGCAATGGTGCGGTACGGGAATTTGCCGAAATGATACTTGTAGCTCAAAACAAGCCGATAGTAGTACCGGAGGACAATTGGTAGAAATTTGAACTCTGAATGATCAACAAATTGGAGAACTCAGGCAAAAAGGTAAAAATATATCTTGTCACAGTGAGCGGAGTAGATGGGTTAAACACTTCGCTAATATTAGAAACAGGCAGATTTCTATATTCTTCTGTTACTATAGTAAATGATATTTTTAAGGCTGTACGTCATCCGGTAGGAATCCCCGATGAAGAATCTCAGGTTTGACTACCATGGAGTATCTTAAATTCAAGTAATAAATGTAAGAATCCTTTAAGCAGGATTTCAAAATCATAAATCAAGTTTTTTTATTATTAAATATTGGAGATTGGAAATGGAAAATCGAAATGATAACTCATACACAAAGGGTTTCCTATTAGGTGCTCTTATAGGTGGTGCGGTAGGTGCGATAACTGCTCTGTTGGTAGCACCTAAATCAGGTGAAGAATTGCGCGAAGATATTGCCCGTCGTTCGGGAGAAATTTACGGCAAAGCTGCGGATTATGTTTCTAATGCTCGCGATGAAGCAGAACACATGGTGAATCAAGGCAAAATGCAAGCTGATAAAATCGTTTCAAGTGCAAGAACTCAAGCTGAGAACCTGATGCATAATGCAGAGCAAATGATTCAGGAAGCCAAGTATCGCGCTGCCAATGTTAAAGATCAAGTGGGAGAAGGTGTAAATAAAGTTCGTGATGCAGCTAAAGCAGGGGCAGATGCTTTCCGTGCAGAGATTCGTCAGAGTGCAGATGTTGATACGGAACTGTAATAAAAACATTGTTCCAATTAAGTGATTGTTAATTATACTTTCTAAACTATTATGCCAATATTTCTTGCCATAGCCGGATTGATTGCATTGCTCTGTTTTGCTGCAATGTGTATTTATGTGATTATTGCTCTCAAAGAGTCACGTGTATTTATGCGGAAGGCAGTAGTATCACTTGAAGATACTGTGAAAGCTATCAATCGGATTGAATCAAATGTAGAGAAAACACTATCTACTGCAAATACCACATTGGAGCATACAAGCAATACTGTAATTCGTATTGACAATCAATTTGAATCTCTCGAAACCGGAATCGACTATTTCAATTCAGTTGCCAAAAGAGTAAACGATTTGGAATTGATATTGCAAAGAAAAATAGAAGGTCCACTCATGCAGGCAGCATCAGTTGTCTCAGGAGTTGCCAAAGCTTTTTCTGCGATTTCCTCATCGTTATCTTCAGGAAAAAACAAATGAGATGTAAGGTATATGCTCATTTATCAGTCTTATTATTAGTTTGTTATTCGTTTCTCGGAACCGGATGCGGGCATCTCAATAAATTGAGTAGTGTCAAATTTAGAAATTCATCAGTTTATTCAGATTACCAACTTTCGGCTGATGCTGCAAGAGGTATTGTATGCTTGGGTTATATATCAGCAAAGCCGATTGTTAAGGATAGTTCACATACTTTCGGACAAATTATCAATACAATCGGTACAATTGGAAGTACAATTGCTACGTCTTCAGTAGAAAGTAAAATTGCACGATCTGTAAGTCCCGATTCATTGGCATGGTCGGTTGCAAGTGGGTTTGAGCAGATTTTGGAACGGTATGCGTCAGTGAGACCTGTCAATTCCATTCAAGCTAATCCCGAATTTATAGTAGAAACATTGTTGGAACACTACGAATTATCATCTACCCAATTTGGTGTATATGCTAATGTAGAGGTCACATCTCGGATTATTGAGCGAAGTACAGGCAAAAAAGTTTGGGGAAATTCGGAGAGTAAAACTATTGAGTTGAGCAACATTTCTCCTGCCGGAGTGTTCTCACCAATTAGTAGGAGTGTTAGTGGAATTGTGAATATGGTTCAGATTCTGTCGATGAGCGACGAAGAAGTGAAAGGAGTCCTATTAGCAGCAGCAGCAGAGGCAGGGAGGAAAATGGGCGAAACATTTCGGGAAGATATTTCCGGGGAGTAATGTTTGTTTTTTATATGCTGATTATCAAAAAATCCCCTTCTCACCAAAGAAGGGGATTTTCTTTTATAAAAGCGTTATATTGCAGTAAGAATCTAAGCAGTTCCACTCTAATCTAAATTCATGTTTCCTGCTTAACCACACATAACATTGTAATTACTTTCTAACTTTGAGCGGAATTTTTTGTTCTGCAAGAACAAAAGCACCAAAAAATATCGTTGTGAAGAAGGCATCACCCAAAAATGTATTGAGCATCATGCTGCTGAAAATTGAACGGTCGTAAAATGGAATTGCTGCAGTGAAGCATTCGATCAGTCCGGCTGTTGTAGTAGGGTAATATGAACTGAAAGCCCAAACTGCAAAATTTGTAAGAACAAAAAAGAGGATTGAACCTATTATAGTTGCTGTTGCAACCCTACCGACCGATTTATTATCCTTCAAGCGGAATCCGATAAAGGTTATCAACATAAAGCAAGCATAAACTACAAGTTGAGTAGAATGGAAACCAAGGAACAAATCACTGATAAGCATCGCAATCAGAGGTACTACAAAAGCAAGACGTTTGTCGGAAATATATGCACCTCCAAAAAGAGCCATTGCAGTAATAGGAGCAAAATTAGGCGGATGGGGCAATAGTCGTGATAGTGCAGCCAACAGTATCAAACCGCTGACGGCTGCAAAACGAGGATTAATAAGTGATTTCATCTAAATTCCAAAGATATTATGAGTAATACAAATACGTTGTTATTGTGCAAAAATACGTTTTTTTTATATAAGAGTTGCGTATTTTTATTGGGATTAATTCTAATTTCATCTACAGTTTCCGCTCAAAAAACTACTGCATCGGGAGCAGATGAAGTAATTCTGTTCAAACCGGGAACCGGGCAAAATTCGGGTCAATCATCAGAATATTTTCCTAAGAATATATTTGGCTTGCCTGATACCTCAGCAAGATTCCAAATACCACAGGCAAGTCCTGATCAAATATGTTCTCTTGGATTTGGAGGTGAAATAATTCTCGGTTTTCATAATAAAATCCTGCGTGATTTACCGGGCAAGGATTTTACAATCTTCGAAAATGCTTTTTATGCACCCGAATTTCCTCAAATGTTCATAGAACCCGGAAGGGTTTCAGTAAGCAAAGACGGTATAACATATATTGATTTCGTATATGACCCCCTTACATTTGTTGGATGTGCAGGTATTACACCTACAAATGGAGATAAAAACCCATTCAACCCGCTTGAAAGTGGGGGAGATAGTTTCGACCTTTCAGATATAGGTATGGACTCTGTTCGTTTTATTAAGATTACTGATATAGCCTCACTCCTTCTCAATCGTAAGCATCCTCTTTATGATCCGGTAACAACAGGATTCGACCTTGATGCTATAGTCGGGTTGCATCTTGAAGAGTTAGACCCAATATCCATTTCAATAGGAGAAAAGGGTATTAAAATCAATTCCGAAACTGAAAGTGTTTATTCAGTATATACAATAGACGGGCGCAAGGTATCGTATATTGAAAAACCAGCTAAAAATTCAGAAATACCGTTTGAAACTATTACTAACGGAATATATGGTCTTGTCGTAACTTCATCCGATAACAGATATTTAAAAACAATTACCTTTCTTAAATAGTTTAATTATGTTTCGTAATTTATTGATAATTATAAATGTTGTGTGCCTGTACGGGTGCGTTTCAACGCCAAATCAGCCTGCAAATAACACTAATCTGACTCCAACTGGAAAAGGTGCCTATATTCTTTGCGAGGGACTTCGAGGCAATAATAATGCGTCACTATATCGGTATAGTTTTTCAAGCAGTTCCTCACTTACAGTTCAAGACTATTTTACTGCCGCTAACCCGAACCTTCATCTGGGTGATGTTGCTAATGATTTTATTAATAAAGGAGATACTGCGTTTGTAGCTGTTACTACAAGCGGAACAGTTGAAATATTTCGAATCTCAACCGGAAAATGGATAAACAGAATTACTCTTCCCGGTACTAACAGAGCAGCAAGGGAAATAACAATTGTCAATGATACAATTGGGTTTATTACCGACTTCCATACGAATTCACTTACTCGGTTTAATCCTGCAACGTTTGAAATAATAGCTGATAATATCGCTGTAGGTTATGCTCCGGAAGGAATTATAGCTACGGACAAATATGTTTTTACTGCAAATTCTGGATTCGGTGACTACGCCTACGAACACCCGGAAATCAAAGCACATAATATTTCTGTAATTGATATTTTCTCAAATACAGAAATTGCAGTTATCCCTGCAGGACCTGATGTACAATCTCTTCGAATACATCCCTCCAAATCAAAATTCTATGCTCTTTATACTCACTTACCACAATTCATGAAAGATGATTCACTCGGAGGAATTGTTGAATATGATGCAGTCACCTTTAGTGAACTTCGCAGGTGGAGAATGAAAATTGCCAAGAATTTCAATCTTTCATTAACAGGCGATACACTTCTTTTTCTGAATAATGACGGTTTGTATATTTTGCCTGCCGAAGGTAATCATCAACCAAAACTCGTGGCAAAATCTGCGATTAATGAATATTGGTATGGTGTAAATGTGTGTCCTTACGACGGAACAGTATGGATATGTAATGCAAAGGGGTACGTAACGAATGGAGAATTGCTGATTCTAAATCCACAGAATGAATGGAAACAGGAGAGGAAGTTTCCTGTTGGGGTTAATCCAAATGGTGTGATATTTTTTGATTGGAATCAGTAAGGGATTTGAGATGTGTCTATTGTTCCGAAACTTTGTCTCGTAATTACTATATATAGTTTCGAGACATAATTTCGAGACAAAGTATTTTCAATTTCCCCGTAGGGGATAAATCTCAATAGTAATGCAAACCCAAGAAACGATAAAGCTCCATAGGAGCGATATATTCTTTGCGTCTCTATTATTATGTCACTCCTACGGAGCTTTATCGATTTGTGGGTTGTCTTATTATTACTATGTCACTCATACGGAACTTTATGAATCTGTGGTATCCGGTTACTATTGCTATTTTTGCTCCTACCGGAGCTTTACTTTGTTCCGAAACTATTAATAGTAATTTCGGAACAAAGTTTCGGAACAAACTCTTTGGAATACTACACCATCCCCGACCTTTTCCGAATAAACCACTCCATAGCAAAACAAAGCAAACCTGCTGCAAGAAGCCATGGCAAATTCCACAATGCAAATTCAGATTTTTGGGTAATCGTTCTTGGGGAAAATGTCGGTTGCTTTTTTAAGTCCTCTAAGAACTCTGATGCTGTTGCCGGTGTGTAGAATTTACCGCCTGTACGTTCAGCAATCTGACGCAAAAGTTCTGAGTTCATCCTCACATTTTGAAATTCAAGGGCGATATCACCAACACTGAATCTTCCGTTATCTGTACCATACGGTTTCTGTGCTACAGAAACTGTACCTGAAAACGCGTAGTCACCTTCAGCAAGACCTTCCACTTGTCCACTATAGCGACCATTGGTAAGTGGAGTAAGATGCACCTCACGTGTTGTTTTACCGCCGGATATTTTCACTATAACATCAGCATTGTCAATCGGTGCAAGGGTTTGGTCATATATCTGACCGATGAATTCAATTTTTTCACCGCTTGCATAGAGTTTTTTGGTGGATTTAATCCGAACTGTTTTTTGATTGTCGGTAGTTGTCAGCCAGCGTGATGAATTTTGAAAGAAAGTAGTGAGAACATCCGGTGCATCACTTCGTCCTTTGGAAATTTCTGCAGCTTCTCCAAGCAATTTCCAACGATATAATCCATACCCAAGTATAGCTATTGATTTTTTACCCTGGAATTCACGTGAAGAAATCAGAGATTCATTTAGAGATGTTGTATTCACTTTGATGGTAGCCAAAACCTCCGATTCAGGTTTAATCCTTACAAACGTTTCTGTTCGGAAAATCGGTGGGAGTTGATTCCATATTGAAACATCTTCGTCCATACCCTTGATTTTCAAAATTGGATTTGATAGTGATTTTGTCTGGACGTCAGCAAAAACCATAAACTCCTGTGGGCGTGATGAAATAATTGTAAAAGGAAGATATTGCTCCAATTGTTTAAGTTTGGTATAATCTGTCTGGAGTGATGCTACTAATAAAATAGGTTTACCACGTTCGCATTCCTGTGCGATAAGTTGGAGTGATGCAACACTTGTTGAACTGATGGGGAGAGAATAGTCCGAATAAAGGAAACATCTGAACTTGGCGCACCGGCGAATAATGCAATACGACGTTTCTGTTTGAGTACGGTAATGAATTCTGAGAGAGAATTATTCTTTGTGGTTAATTCACCTTCGCGTGGGGAAATAGAAGCAGTGAGTTTGTGGATGCCTTCGGTTTTGGGATGATAATCAAATACTGCCGAGTATGCCTGTTGATCTTTACGGAGGATAAGAGATTGCTCTGCAATAGGAGTACCGTTATCAGAAAGTATTAGTTTAGTTGCAATTGCAATATCGTCGGAAAATCCGTTTGCTTTGATATTTACATTTATGGGGACAGACGATTCAAGATAGGTAAGGTCGTTTGTAATGATTGTTTGAATAGCAATATCTTTTGGTTCGGTTGAGTCTCCAATACCTATTATATACAATGGTTTACCAAGTAATTCAGCGTCATAAAGAGGGTTTGCCCCTGCATTAAATGCTCCGTCGGTTATCATCAGTGCGGATCGGAGATTTGCATTTTCTGATTGTTCAGCAGTCCAACGAATTGCTCTGGAAATATCTGTTAGTTGTCCGTCGAATTTCATTGAGTCGATTCGTTCGCGGTCTATTGCACTCATTTCTTCTTGAAAAGAAGCAATTCGAACTTCATCCCCAAGTGATAGAACTTTAGAATTATCAAGAGCAGAGTGGAATCCGTCCTTTCGATTTCCGCTCTTATCCGTAATTGTCATAGATTGAGAATTATCGAGTAGCAATGCAATCTTCGGACTGTCGATACCAGACTTCACAAATGAAAGAATCGGCTCGAACAGCGCAAGAATAAAAAGTGCAAGTGCAAATGAACGAAGAGTTATAAGAATTGATTTTTTACCGGATGAAATTGGTGGAACGGTGCTTCGATAGCAATAAACAGCGAATGCGATTGCAGCTATTATAATACCGGTAACAGCAATCCATGATCCGCTAATGCCAAGTGAGTAAGAATTCATCAATAATCTTAAAGTGTAAAAAATATTCGCTGCAACGACGAACAGGTCAATGTTGAATTTTAGGACGAATGCTGCGAAAATAAACTTGCTGTTCTAACGTGAAGGTAGTAACTTCGTAATATTATATTCCGTAATATAAGAACAATTTGCTAAAAATTAAGAATTTATCCTCTCTATGGCACAAAATTCAACCACCTTTACTCCTGCTAACATACGAACGGAACTTACTGCAAAAGAACTTCGATGGCACTGTCAACCTGAAAGTTTTAAATTTGAAACGACGCAAGAAATTACTCCGATTAAAGGAATCGTAGGTCAAGAACGGGCAATTGAGGCTATACATCTTGGTGCTCAACTTTTTTCTCACGGTTACAATGTTTTTGTATCGGGAGTTTCCGGCACAGGTCGGTTAACAACTGTTAAAAAAATATTGGATGAAGTAGCTACCTCCGGTCCTGTAGTTTTTGATTTCTGTTATGTACAGAATTTTACAAACCCTGATAATCCTAAATTGTTGCGATTTCCAGCCGGACATGGAAAATTGTTTGCCAAAGCAATGGATGACGCAATTAGTTTTCTTCGGAGAAGAATACCCCAACTATTCGAGGAAGAAGGTTTCCAGCAGCGTCGAACAGCCTTGATTGAATTATATCAAAAAAAAGAACAGGAAATTGTGGAACAATTCAATCTTAAAATTCGTCCCAC
>JACPWH010000059.1 GCA_016197185.1 Ignavibacteriota bacterium | reverse complement strand
CCGTAAGCGTGCTTTAGAGACTTGTACATCATAATTTTGGGAAGTTGCAATTCTAAGGCAGTCATTAAGAGAGTAAGAAATTTGAGCTCCGGTAGTTTGTGCACTTAGGGTAGTGGCATTAAAAATGATTCCGGCAAACAAGAGTGCCATCACTACTTTCATAAGTAATCCTGCTAATATGTGAGAATAATTTTCGGGTTTCAGCTTTGTACAATATTCCATTAGGTTAGAAGTAAAGACGGGGGCTATAACGCAGCCGGATTTATTTTGTTGCATTGTTTTTTTCTTATATACTAATAACTTTATAAAAATATATTATTTATGAAGAAAAACTACTGCAAAAAACTCTCCATTTTCTTTGCTTAGTTATAATTTATACGTAACTTCCGAAAAAAATATTTTAAAATTAATATATAAGCCAGAGGGAAACTATGATTTCTGTCATGCAGACTCGGAATGCAATTATCGCTTCAATTACCAAAGGAAGAGAAGTATCACTTTCGCTTTCAGAGTCTCTTGGATGTGTTGTGGCAGAAAAGATATTGTGTCCTTTAGATTTACCGCCATTCCGTCAATCAGGAGTGGATGGTTATGCTTTCAGATATGAGGATTTTAAGGAAGATGAACAAATCAATATTATCGGAGAATCATCAGCGGGTAAAAGTTATCAGGGAGAAATTGGCTTACGGCAAGCTGTCAGGATATTTACGGGAGCAGAAGTACCGGATGGTGCTGATACTGTTGTGATGCAAGAGAAAGTAAACGTTGGTGGAAACATTCTTGAAATCAGAGACGAGCAGATTACCTGCGGAGCAAATATACGACTGATTGGTTCACATATAAAAAAAAATGATTCGGCACTCGCTCGTGGAAAAGTTATAATTGCGGGTACAATCGGATTCCTTGCTTCAATGGGATTTACGCACGTAAAAGTATGTGCTAAACCGAGAGTAGTGATCATAATCACCGGCAATGAATTGCAGAAACCGGGAGAATCATTAGGTTCCGGTCAAGTCTATGAATCTAATTCAGTATGCCTAAGTGCTGCTCTCCGTAGTATGGGAATAACTGATGTAAACATAGTCTATGCAGCAGACGAAGAATCAGCAACCCGTTCCGCTTTTCAGCAAGCTATAACAAGTGCTGACTTTATACTTTTTAGCGGGGGAATTTCGGTAGGAGATTATGATTTTGTTGGGAAAGTTCTCGAAGAGGAAAAGGTAAAAAAGATTTTTTACAAGGTAAAGCAGCGTCCCGGGAAACCATTGTTTTTTGGAGAGAGAGACGGTATCTATATTTTCGGATTACCGGGCAATCCGGCATCAGTACTTACCTGTTTTTACGAATATGTTTATCCGGCTTTGCGGATGAATATGGGATATATCGCGCCGTTCCTTCAATCCATTAGTCTTCCTTTAGCCGAACAGATAAATACAGTTAAAGGTCTGACATATTTTTTAAAAGCATATACTGACTATCGGACTGCTTTCCCACTTGATGGTCAACCATCGTATATAATGCGTTCATTTGCTCATGCGAATTGTTTAATCGTTGTACCGGAGGATGTGGAAAAACTTGACGAAGGTGAGCTGGTGGAGGTACATTTGTTGCCTTATATTTAGACTGACACAACTGGTATTCGTCAAAGACAAAGGGAGCAAAACCTATTGCACTAATCTCAAAGCTGATTCTAAACGCAATGAAGCATTATCCCAGTTAAGGATATTAAATAAAGCGTCCACAAAATCAGCTCGTTTGTTCTTATATCTTAAGTAGTAGGCGTGTTCCCAAACATCAAGAACAAGTAACGGAATTACACCCCACTGTGTTAATTTCTCATGGTTCTCACATTGTAGAACTGTCAATTTGTCGGTATATGGTTGATAGCCCAAAATTCCCCAACCATTTCCGTCAAGGTCTTTCGAGGTTTTTGCCAAGTATATTTTCAATTTATCAAAGCTACCGAAGTCCTTTTCAATTCGTTTTAATAAATCACCGTTTGGAACAGTTTGTTTATTTGTGAGGTTAGTCCAGAAAATAGAATGTAAAATGTGCGATGAAAGATGAAAAGAAAGTTTCTTTGTCCAATAGTCAATAGTTTCAATGGCGTTACTGTCTAATGCTTCTTTTATTTTTTTAACATCATTATTAGCAGCTTTAACAGCTCCTCCATGGTGAAATGTATAATGCAAGTGCATTGTTTCTGCATCCATCGACGGCTCTAAAAAATTATCGGAGTAGGGTAATGCTTGTTGAATAAAGTTCCCGTTTCCATCTACCAATTTGTCAATTCCGCCTTCGGTAACAGAGGAAGCAAAGAGTGAGTTTGTCGGTAGGATTGTTGCTCCACCGAGTATCAAACCGTTTTGCAGAAATTCTTTCCTATTCATAGTATTATATATTTATACCTTTAGATTTGGATTCCACGTATGACGTTCATCTGAAACATATTTAGCCCAACTATAGAGGGCATCATATATTTTCATTCCGAACGCAAGCATTTCGTGGTCGTTTTTGATGTTATGAGAAAGTCCTGCAGAAATAGCCCACAGTCCTGCTGATTGCTTTGCCAAATCAAAACGGTCTGTATCCGCACCCCGTACAATAACAGCTAATTGCATAAGCGCAGGTTCGATAAGATTGTGTTTTTTGATGATGGTATCAAACGTGCAGTATTCTCCTTCATGTGAGTATTCCACATTAGGTATGTCGTATGGGATTGCCCCAAATTCAGCAGCTTTTGCCAATACAATATTGGTTGGAACATAGATAAACTCAGCATCCTTATCCACAAAGTTTTTAATGAGCCAAGGGCAAGCGATGCGGTCAATCTTTGGGCGTTCTCGTGTTATCCATTTCATAGCTATTGCACTTTTTTATTGATAAATTAGCTTTATATGCTTAGTTAATGTTCTTACAGGGGTTTGTTCTAACATTTTCCCTTTGATTAATAAAATCTTGCTTTTCAGATTCTTTTAATTCAAGGAGTATTGACTTAAATTGAAGGTTTTGATTGTCAATAACTCTTTGTAAACTGTCAAAGATCAGCTGGTATTTTTCTTTCTTTACAGAAGATTTTCTTTCTGAAATTTCTTTCTTCAATTGATCTGACTGTCTATTCAAATCCCTATAATTCTTATTTCTTTCAAGTTCAATATTTACAGTGCTGATTTCTTTTTGTAAAGACACAACCTCATTTTCACTTTTTAGAGTTACTTGCGCAACCTTTTTTTCATATTCAGGTGTTGAAATGTGACCATAAATGAAACTGTGAGCATCCGATATTCGTCTATACTCAGAGTGATATTTTTGTTTAATTGTTTGAATATTTTTTTTAATAAGAACAATTCTTTCTTTGTAAGGTCTTTCTACTTCTTTTATTTTGGTTCCTACTTGTATTATCTGTGAATGTAGCTTTTCTGTACCTTCAATAGTATCCTTACTGAATTTAATTTCTGTTTGGTGCCACAAACATTTTGACTCTTGATAACTTTGCAGCCAGTTATTTTTGTTATCTTGACAGGATACGACGATACAACAAACGAACATAATAGTCAACCGTTTAATCATCTTCATTTTTTAAAGAAGGTAAGCTAAAAAAACATACAACTTTTTTCAAAACTACTAAATTAAATATCAATTGATGCGCAAAATCTTCCTATCATTTCTTATGGGTAAGGAAGTTACCGTTTATATAAACTGTTCTACACTCTACTTAAAACAAAATCATGTTTGCAAATACGATTCCGGAGAAATTTATTCATTTTACATCACTTCTTACTCAATTTTCATTACAGCTTGTTCTTACTTACCATTTATGACTTTAATCACCGAACGTAATCCCCAAATCACGAGCAGTAAGAACGGTATCCGAATGAACAGACACACCACGCATTTTTCCTGCTACATCCGAAAATGGAACACATCGTATTTCCGAACGATCTAATCCCACCATTACCCCTGTTTCACCGGCTGCCAATGCTCTTACTGCAGCTGTTCCAAATCTGAGTGAAAGTAATCTGTCGAACGTTGTCGGTGTACCTCCTCGTAGCAAGTGTCCCAAAACGACTACCCGCGTTTCCTTTCTTGTGAGATGTTCTATTTGTTTAGCTACACGTTCTCCTGCGCCTCCCAAACGTTCTGCTTGTCCGATTGATTTTCCTATAATCGAAATATCCCCGTCTGCCGGTTTAGCACCTTCGGCTACAACGATAATCGAAAAATACATTCGGTAGCAAAACTGACTGCACTGTCGAATCCGAAAGTAACTTCTGTTCCAAAAAGATCGTTGTCAATAGTTTTTGGTACACCTACAACCGGAAACCCTTGCTCCACAAACGCATTGGCAATTGTAAGTGAACCGTCTCCACCGATAGCAAGCAAAGCATCAATCCCATGTTCATTAAATTTAGTGATCAGTTCATCAATACGATTGATTTCCATATAGCTTCCATCGGGTTGATGTACCGGGAAATGTAGAGGATTACCACGATTAGTTGTTCCGAGAATCGTTCCTCCCAGATGAGTAATACCCCTAACCCTATCTTTTGTAAGTTCTATAATACCACCATCAGGGTATAGCTCCGGCATTAATATACCGTGATACCCGTCGCGTATGCCATAACATTTCCATCCTCGATTGATTGCGGCGAGAACTGCCGAACGGATAACGGCGTTAAGTCCGGGGGCATCACCGCCGCCTGTATTTATTGCAACTGATTTTATAGACATAAGAATTAAACATAAAGATTTTAATGAATCTGATTTCCCTCAAGTCGATAATAATAAATGACATTATTAAAATACATATATTAAAATTAGAATTATCATTCTGAACGTTAGTGAAGAATCTCCGTTAGCTTTTCCGACATGCAGTTTCATCGTATTAATTGAGATTCTTCAGTCGAAGACTCCATCAGAATGACATTCTATTAATATCAAGATTTCATATATATCACACCAACGCTTCACGTACTTTTGCCGAAACATAATCCATCACCCACACAATAAGAGCAATCATAAAAACAATAAGACCAACTTCGTGCCATTTTGCCAAACCTGAATATTGCATGAGCATACTGCCTATCCCACCGCCGCCTACCAAACCAATGATAGTAGCCATACGGACATTAATATCCCAGCGATAAATCGTAAAACTCAAAAAGGGAATCATGATTTGCGGGACAACTGCGAACCAAATAACTTGTAACGGATGTGCTCCTGTTGCTTCGATTGCTTCCATTGCCCCTGTGTCAATATCTTCTATCTGCTCTGAATACTGCTTGGTAAGTGATGAAACAGTATGCACCATAAGAGCGAGCATCCCCGCGAACGGACCAATACCTACCCATACCGAAAATATTATTGCCCAGATAAGTGGTTCAATTGAACGGGTTATATTGGTAATTAACCGGATACAATAATAAACTGTAAAAGTAACAGGATGATTTTTCATCAAGTTTCGTGCAGAAAGAAAACTCAAAATAAATGAGAATGGAAGTGCAATCAGTGTGGCAATAAGTGCGATATAGATAGTTTCGATGATTGCAAAGAGAGCAGCATCAAAAATATCTAAATTCGGAGTGAGTAATGCTCCGAAAAGTCGTTTTGCAGCCCCAAGTCCTTGAACTGAGAAAAAGTCAACAGGAGATATTTTGGAGATCACCCATCCTGCAATTATGGATGTTATACCAATAATCCAAGCAATGTTCTGAGCTACTGAATTTTGCCAGCCAAGTAACGGTTTACCTAATATTTTTGCAGAAAGTGAGAAATCGAATGTAGAACTAAAAATGGCAAAGATCACTGCAAATGTTCCGTAAAGAATAAAAGTAACAGAAGTTGGATCGGATGCGGTTACGTTTGAAATGAGGTAGGGATAGAGAATCCTGTCGGCAATTGCTGCGAGGTATCCTCCAAAGAATACATCAAGCAGGAATGATTGAATATAGAAAACAATCCTTGCTGATTTGGTCTTGGAAGAATAACTCATAATAATATTCAATTAATTTGGAGAGAGATGAGTTTTCCTGTAAAAAGGAAAGACCCTTATCGTATGAAGGATAAAGGTCTTTTTTTTGGAGTCAAAAATTACCGAGAATTCGGATATTTTTAATAACGTTCGCGCCCACCGCCACCGCTGCCGCCGCGTCTGTCATTACCACCGCCGCCGTATCCGCCGCCGCTTCTGCTTCCGCCGCCACTTCCACCGCTAAATTCACGGCGTGGGCGCTCTTCGCGTGGACGAGCTTCGTTAACAACTAAAGCACGACCATTATAGTCTGCGCCATTTGTTGCTTCGATTGCTTGTCTTGCTTGGTCATCATCGGCCATTTCTACAAAACCAAAACCGCGTGATCTTCCGGTAAATTTATCGGAGATAACAGATGTGGATGTAACGGTACCGTAATTCTCGAACAATGCTTTCATATCAGCATCGTTAGTGTTGTATGGCAAATTGCCTACGTAGATATTCATAAAAACCTCTTGCAGTGCTATAAAAAAACTTCTCAACGCCAAACATTTATCTAAAACAGAGAGGAGAAGCTGCCCGTCGGACGCACTCACATCGCGACAGTAACATTGCAAAGTTACGATAAGTTTTTGAATATGCAAGAAAAAAAAACAATAACATGAAATTAATTACTGAAAAAACACGAAAGTAACGTAAAAAATAACGTTTAGCGCAGTTTTCACTATATTTTACGATAATTTCTCTCGTATTTTTGCAGACGGAATAAATGCTATTTTTTACACAATGAAACAATTATTATGGAAATTTCACAAGAAACCGATGTATTAATTATTGCTGCACACCCTGATGATGCTGAACTTTCGTGCGGAGGAACAATCGTGCAATTAACCGCTTCCGGGAAATCTGTGGTGATTGCCGACTGCACACGTGGAGAACTCGGAAGCAGAGGAACCGCAGAACTCAGAGCACAGGAAACCATAAATGCTACAAAAATTTTGGGAGTAAGTACCAGAGTCAATTTGGGTATGTCTGACGGGAATATTCAGCTTTCGCAAGAAAACATCCATTCGGTAATCTCGCTTATCCGAAGGTTCCGCCCGAAAATCATCCTTTTCAACCCGCCGTATGAACGTCATCCCGACCATGAGAACGTTCATCGTTTAGTTCGAACTGCGGTATTCCAAAGCGGACTCACAAAGATTGAAACTTATTTTGAGGATACACTGCAAAACACCCACAGACCTAAACATATATTCAGCTATATGCAGACCTATGAATTCCAACCAAGTTTTTATATAGATATTTCCGATTACTTTGATGTTAAAACTGCGGCTATCCGTGCTTACTCTTCACAGGTATTTGTGAAAGATGAGAATGATGAGAACGAACCGGTAACATTCATCTCCAAACCGGATTTTATGGAGATGCTCGAAGCGAGAGCACGGTATTTTGGAGCGTTAATTGGTGTAAAGTATGCTGAACCGTATTTGGCAATTGAGCCGGTAGGAATTCCTTCGTTTGGGATTTGGCTGTAAAATCTTAGTGATGAATTTACAAACGTGCCCCTATACTAAAATATCCGAGAGCGGGGGCACGGACTATCCCCGGCTTGTCTATAAAATAGATACTCTGGCCAACGGAAATCTTTGCCAAGCCAAGTGGCGTGTCTAATGTCAGCGAAAATCCCAAGCCATGTTTAAGTCCTGAAAATTTAATTGTAGAAAAATTCGCCCAAACTGACCCTATATCATATCTGGCTGCAATATAGGTATCAAAAAAAACACGAACAGGAGATTGTATCCTATATTCAAACGAACCTAACGCTACTTGCTGACCACGTTCTTCATCTTCTCGCTTGCCATAGAAGCTGTCCTCGCCACCAATTGAGAATTGTTCTGTAAGGGGCATCGTTTTATCGCCAAATCCAAAATGAAGTGAGGGTGTAAAAGAATGGCTTCCAAAGCTTATGGTTGATTTATAACGAAATTCAACCTTCGAGAAACTCACAGCATTCGGAGGATTCAATACTGTAGATTCTATTGACATTTCCAATACCCTTCCATTGGTAGGAAGGTTTGCCCTGTCCTGAGTGTCGAAACGTGTAGCGAACTTCAATGATGTAAGCGAGAGAAACTCAGGATGAGGCATTGTATCTTCCGACATAAAAAACCTTTGAAATTCGTAACGGAACTGTGTGTAGAATTTACCCTTACGTTCAATTTGCCTTCCAAACAATGCTTGCACTCCATTTCTCTGTAAAACCCAATCCCCCTGACGTACATATTCAAACTCATTTACAGGTAATCCACTACGTCTGGTATAATTATACATATTTGTTGTACTGCTGAACCCTCGAACATCTGCAGACCAAAAAGAATCGAACAACCGAGCCGCATCAATGCCAAACGCG
The DNA here is from genome assembly GCA_016197185.1 of Ignavibacteriota bacterium. Taxonomy (GTDB): domain Bacteria; phylum Bacteroidota; class Ignavibacteria; order Kapaibacteriales; family UBA961; genus JADJXV01. Next base: position 1,067 of record JACPWH010000059.1, on the reverse strand, counting down.
AGAGATTGAAGCCGTGTAGAGCCGATAATTCTACCGGAAACTCTAAAATCAGTTCCAAAAGGATGTTCCTGAATCAAATCCAATCCAACTTGCGTATTTCGTTCATTGTCAATTCTTGCACCTATTCTCAGCATTTGGTTAGGTTGCTCCTTAACATCCACCAACAAATCCACAGCTCCGCTGTCCACATATCTCGGAATAAACTCTAAAGATGAAAAATAATTTGTATTCCAAAGGTTCTCCCATGTTTGAAGCAATTTCCCGCTCTGCAAAGGTGAAGACTGAATTGACTCGAATTCACGGGTAATAACTACCGAAGGAACAGTTTCATTCCCGTGAAGAAAAACATATCGCATCGTACCTTGGTTTATACTGCCGCTCAATTCGCCATTTTTCCTGTCAAAATTCATTGTATCCATTCGTGCAAAAGAATAACCCGAGCGGCGGAAATTCCGCATAACATTTTCAGAGAACACCTTGAGTTCTTTAGGTGAGTAAACAAGCGGCGGTACAATTGCATTTACAATGGTAGAATTGACAATCGAATCCATTGACATGCTTAATTTACGAACCGGAAGATAATGGACACCTTTCATCTTTATAATTCCATTATTCAATGTTATCTCTGTCTGTTCGTAATTTTCTTTTAAGGTTACATCACGTATTTTTTGAAGTGCTGATATTGGAGTTTCAGTAAGTGGAACAGGTTCGGGTCAAATGACCTTTTTTTTTACCTAAAAACACCTAATGGTCATTAATTTTTTATATATAATTTAGATGTTTATATAGTAAATAAACCACGCTAAATTCAAATCTAAAAACCATTTTTAAATTTGACCTTTCCTTGGTCAGCTATAGGCAAAATTAACAAAAGTAGCAAAATCAAAAATTTTTCAAATGTTGTTTTATTGTGTCATGTAATATATCAAACGACGCGCCTTAACAAGTTCGTTAATAATATGTATGTGTTTAGTTTGTAGAACTTCCGTTCGTGAGTTATTTGAGCTATTTTCAGTAAACGTAGGGGTCATTTGAGCACCAATAGCTTACTAAGGAAAGCTCAGATT
>JACPWH010000254.1 GCA_016197185.1 Ignavibacteriota bacterium | reverse complement strand
CCATTCTCTGCTTCCCTAACATCACAGAAAGAAAATCTTTTTGATATAAATCGACATAACATTGCTCGACTAAAACGTTCGTCGTCCACTATGAGTATTTTCATCAAATCTTGTAAAAAAAGTATTGTTTTTAGAACTATTATTAAAAAATATTAATAATTAAACATGTGTTATAGTTTTGCACTTATAACCGGGATGTCGTAAAATCAAACATTTATAGGCAGTAATAAAAAACCTGAATTCACTCCTTTAGAATTATTATATACATATAGTCGCAGAGTTTAAAAGGTGGTAAATAATTAAACAGTAAATATACCACAAAAAACATATTCACTAAAGGTATTTTTATGTGTATGTTGTCAAGAATATCAATTATCGTATCATTTCATGTTTTCCTGAGATATATCAAGAAATAAACAAATTTCTCAACTTATTAACATTCCGAACCTGCCCTGATAGAGCATTCATTTTTGAAAATTTGATTTCAAATTTTCAATGCTATAAGAACAATATGCCTGATTCATTGTGGTAACAGATAAGGGAGCTTGCCTACTTCATTTTTAATACAAATTAAGGTGAAATATGGCTCTGTTTTAGTTTTCAATAAATTCCAGAATAATAAGAAGCTGCTCCAATAGATAAATTCAATGAGAATTATCAGGTTATATTCACAATTTATACTAAATTCATGAATGAATATAGACTAAACAAGAAGAAGATTTTTTTTAGAGGAGAATATTTTTAGTTCAATTTAAGAATCAAAAAACAGTTCACAGAATAATAGTTGTAAAATTGGCATAAAAAAATCCCGAAACGATATATAGATTACGAGCAACTTAAATTACTCCTACAATCAATATATCACTTCAGGATTTTTAAGAATTTTCCCTATTAATTACAAACCATTCTGCTTTGAATTAAATCGTTTTTTTGATTTATAGCTCAGAATGAATCTGTTATCAATCAAACATACGGACAAGCTACAAGTTGCCCAGCCCCTTTATCTTGCATGGGTGGAACTGAATTGGCGCAATCGGGTCTCGCAATCGGACAACGGGTTCGGAAACTGCATCCGCTCGGTTTGTTAAGAGGATTTGGAATATCCCCTTCCAATACTATACGTTGCTTGTTCTTACGACGTGGATCAGGCTGAGGAACAGCAGAAAGTAATGCTGAAGTATATGGGTGTTTAGGATTAAAAAACACTTGATCGGCTTCTCCGATTTCCACCATATTCCCTAAATACATCACTGCTATTCTATTAGAAATATGATGTACCACCGACAGGTCGTGAGCAATGAACAAATAAGATACTCCAAACTCTTGACGCAGGTCTTCCATCAAATTAATAACTTGTGCCTGAACAGACACGTCAAGAGCAGAAACAGGCTCATCACAGATAATCAAATCAGGATTTGTAGCGAGAGCTCTTGCAATACCTATTCTCTGTCGTTGTCCTCCTGAAAACTCATGAGGAAAACGAGCTGCATATTCCGGCTGTAATCCCACTTTCTGGAGAAGCCACTCAACTTGGTCGCTCACTTCTTTTTTTGACATTTCGGCTTTGTGCAATTCAATCGGTTCTGATACGATTTGTTTTACCGAAAGTCGTGAATTAAGTGAAGAATATGGATCTTGAAAAATCATCTGGATTTTCGAACGATACTTCCGCATTTCTTTCGTCGATAGATTCACGAGGTCAATTGCTGTCCCGTCTTTCTCATGGTAAATCACACTTCCACCTATATGAACATCCGGTGAAACATGACGTAAGATATTTATAACAGCACGTCCTATGGTAGTTTTGCCGCAGCCGGATTCTCCAACAAGTCCAAGAGTTTCGCCTCGTCTTACAGTAAAACTAATACCATCTACAGCTTTTACTTCGCCTACTTTTTGCTGGAAAACTCCACCATGTATAGGAAAAAACACCTGCAAATTTTTAACTTCGAGTAGAATGTCATTATTAGTCATTGATGTATTATTCATGGATTTGTCCTCCCGCCATTTGTGGTTGAACCAAATGGCAACGAACAGAATGTCCTGGAGTAATTTCAATAAGAGGCGGCTCTATCGTTTCGCATTTTTCTATTTTTTCACTGCATCGGGTACAAAATTTACAGCCGATTGGAAAGTTAAGAATACTCGGTACATTCCCGGGTATTGCTTCCAGGCGTTCATGCTTCGCCCCTTGTTTATGTGAATGCGGAATAGATTTCATCAATCCACGAGTATATGGGTGCAAAGGATGGTCGAACAATTCTTCTACAAGTGCAATTTCTTGAATTTTACCGCCATACATAACAATAACACGCCAGCAAAGTTCGGCAATAACAGCCAAATCATGAGTAATCAACAAAATGGCAGCTTCTTTTCTCTTTTCTTTAAGCGTGAGCATCAAATCAAGAATCTGAGCCTGGATAGTTACGTCGAGTGCAGTAGTCGGCTCATCGGCAATCAAAAGTGCAGGATTACACGCAAGTGCAATCGCAATCATCACACGCTGACGCATTCCACCAGAAAATTGATGAGGATAGTCGTCAATTCTTTTTTCAGGGGCGGGAATTCCTACTAATTTCAACATCTCGATCGAACGCTTACGGGCTTCTTCTTTCGATACCTTTTCGTGTGCCATGATTACCTCGCCGATTTGCATTCCTATTTTGAATACAGGATTGAGTGAAGTCATCGGTTCTTGGAAAATCATTGCCAAGTCATATCCGCGTACATCATACATTTCCTCGTAGGAGAGTTTTAGCAAGTCCCGTCCGTTATAGAGAATTTCACCTTCAACTATCTTACCGGGCGGGTCAGGTATAAGTTTCATAAGTGAAAGAGCAGTTACGGATTTTCCCGAACCGGATTCTCCCACCAAACCAAGGACTTCCCCTTTATAAATATCGAACGAAACACCGTCAACGGCTTTTGCCATTTTTCCTTCAACATTGAAGTATGTACGAAGATTTTTTATCTCAAATAATTTTTCTTGTGACACGCGTTTTCCTTTATGGAATGATACCCAAAATGTTGGGAATTATAGAATAATTCAAGAAACTTAGTTTAGACATTTTCTTTCACTCCGTAGAATCTGGTTTGCTAACCCAATTCAACAGAATGAAGAAAATGGATATAACACATTACCGCAAACGTGAGAATACTTTAGGATCAAACGCTTCCCGAATAGCCTCACCTATGAAAACAGTCATCATAAGAGTAAGAAACATTGCAGTAAGCGGGACAACAGTCAGCCACCAATATCCGTCGTTGATATGGTCAAGCCCGATTGAAATCATGCTTCCCCAACTTGGTGTACCCGGTGGTAATCCGAAACCCAAGAAATCCAAACTTACTAACGCAGTAATCCCACCAATCAGAGTAAACGGAAAGAAAGTTATAAGAGGCACGAGTGAGTTAGGTAAGATATGTTTTAACATAATTTTCCATGTAGGAATACCTATTGAAACCGCCGCGGCAACATAATCCTTCGCTTTTTCACGGTAAAATTCTGCACGAACGTATGTTGTTATCCCCACCCAACTTGCAACAGACAGCAATCCCAATAACAACCCGAAGCTCGGTGTTAGAATTGAAACAACGATTATTATTAAAAACAATAATGGTAACGAAGCCCAAATTTCAATGATTCGTTGCATCAGTATATCAAACCATCCGCCTAAATACCCAAGAGTAGCACCTAACGGGATACCTATAAGATACTCAATAAAGGAAAGTAAAAGTGCAAATGAAATGGATATATTAAAACCATACATTATTTTCGAAAATACATCTCCGCCTGAATCATCTGTACCGAATAATCTAAACCCACCATCCGATGTACGCCCCAATGGTTTTGTAAATACATCTTCTTTTACTCCATCACCAGCAACCATATCCTTATATCCATAAGGATACAAAGGCATTACAACAAAGTTACCCTGACCTTCATTTTGATACTGAACTTTCAAGTCTCTATATTTACATTCGCTCGTATTATTTTTCTGACCAAAAACCACCCCGGGGTAAGCATGATTTGGGATAACTAAACCAACAACCGGCAATTCAGCAAAAAAGGTTTGAACTGCGGGAAAAGTCCAGTGCCCATTATAGCTCACCATCAATGCTTGATTATTTACCAAAACAGGCAAACAAAAAGATAGAATATAAGCAATTACAAGGATACGAAAAGAATTGTAACCGCGTTTCATACCTTTAAACTTACGCCAACGACGTTGCATTATTGACAGGACTTTCTGCTCCGTTTTATCATCTTTGATTTTTCTTGAAAACATAATTTATGCGTTGTAAATTTTCAATAATAATTACTTAAATCGAATCCGAGGATCGACTGTTGCCAGAATCATGTCGGAGATAAGTGCACCCAGTAAACTGACAATAGTAGTGAGAACTGTAAACGTAAAGAGAATGGAATAATCACGTGAGAGGAGTGCCTCGAACGATAGTTTCCCTATTCCTTGAATATTAAAAACACGTTCTATCAAATAATTACTTGCGAGGAATATTCCAATTATTGAGCCGAAATTTGCAGCAAGTGGAATAATCGAATTTCTCATTGCGTGTACCCATATTACTCTTCTTTCTTTCAAACCTTTTGCAAATGCAGTTCTTATATAATCCTGACTCAGATTTTCCAAAAGTGAATTTTTCATAAGAATTGTAGTAGTTGCAAAAGCAGCTATACAATATGCAATTGTTGGCAAAACAAAGTAATATATCCTGTCACCAATTTTAGAGAGAAAAGTCAATTGATCATAATCAGGTCCTTGAAATCCCCCTAATGGGAACCAGCCAATTCCTGACCCCCCTCCAAGAGCTACAAGCATTACGGCACCCAATGCCCATCCGGGAATAGAGTACCCCACGAATACAATTGCACTCGATGCAAAATCGAAAGGAGAGCCATGCTTAATTGCTTTTTGAATACCTAAATAGACACAGAAAGTATAGGTAAGGATAAGCGAAATAATACCAAATTGGATTGAGACAGGTAATCGACTTTTAATAAGATTGAGTACAGGTTCATTGTATTTATGTGATTTACCAAAATCCAATGTGAGAATGCCACTGAACTTTTCCTTGTAAATCTGAATTTTATCTTCCCCTTTGTCGTTTTTATAAAAACGGACACTCCACCCACTGACAGTTTGATTAGTTTCTGCATCTGTTATTATAAGTTGAGTTCCTGTTTGCTTTACAACTATTTTTTTTCCTTCACCGATATTTCGCGGGACACCGGGCTGCACAACAAATCTATCAACTTTACGCGGGTAAATTCCCAACCATATCGGATACCTTTTCCACAATGGCTCATCGAAGCCATAAAATTCTTTCATAGCATCTACTACATCCTGTGGCAGCTGAGTAACACTTCCTGCTGTTTGAGAAACTACTGCACCTTCACCCCCGCCTCCCATTTTCAAGGCACGAAGTTCTTCTTCAAGAGGTCCTCCGGGTGCAAGCTGAACAATTACAAAAACAACTAAAGTACAACCAAAGAAAGTTGGAATTGCCAGTAGTAAACGCCTTAAAATATAAACTGCCATTGTTATTGTTATTCGTGAATAAACCTTATAGAGAAAAAAACGGGCAATGCTCTAGTAAAGAACATTGCCCATACATAACATTTACTTATCTTTAAACTGCTGCCAATATGTTACCGGAATTTCTCCTACTGGAAGAGATGTTTTTGCTTTTTTAGCATCTTCCAACGCTTTATCTTTTTCTGCATCATACCACCATGTTCCAAAGATGTAAAGGTCAAGATAACCAAACTGAGTAAAACGTGGCAAAACATATTCAGGCATTCCAAACTTATTCCAGAATGAGATTCTTATCCCTTTAGGATACCATGCGAGAGCATCCATATATGTTTCACCTACAATTTTATCAATCTCATGTATAATTTTAATTTGCTCAGGTCGTGAGAAAGTGGAGTCATACTTTTTACAGAGTGCATCTACTTGAGGATTTTTAAACCCTGTTATATTATTGTTGTCCTCTTTATCTGCTAATTCGGAAAGATAAGAAGTTTCAGGATTCGGAACAAGTAAACCTGTCCAATTTTCCCACCAAATTGTAAAATTACGAGCCATTGCATTTTTGAAAAGCGTATTCCCGTCTTGAATTTTAACCTTTAGGTCAATACCCGCTGTTCTCAAATCTTTTTGATAAAACAATATAAATTTTTCTACTTGTTTTGGTATTCCAAATTCAAGCTCAAACGGTTTACCATTTTTCATCAAGATACCGTCGGCGTTTTTAGTTGTCCAACCGGCTTCTTTAAGAAGCGAAGCAGCAAGTTCAGGATTATAACGGACTTTAGGACAATCAGGACTTTCAAAAACAGAATTATCGTTATGTGAGTCCGTAGGTAAATATTCGTCAAACAAAAGATTTTTGATAATTGATTCACGGTTGAACAAATATGCAAATGCCTTTCTGACCCGAATATCATCAAACGGAGGTTTGCGCATATTGAAAGCAGGACCTGCAGTTCCGAAAGGTGCATTTGTAAATACACGGCGTTTTTGCACCCACCCCTTTTCTACGGCTTCATATTTATCATTTAGCCACTTATCTGTCGTAATTGATGTATATAGAAAGAAGTCTTGATCACCTTTTTTGAACTTTTCATATTCAAGATTTGTTTGGTCTTCAACCACATCAAATTGAATTCTGTCAAAATTAGCTGAGTATTTTAATAACGGATCGTTTTTTGCCCAATAATCATCTCGACGTGTAAGTGAATACTGCTGACCTTTTTTAATATCATTATCCAATAAGATATAAGGTCCTGAACCCGGAACCATTGAGAATTGGCATTTATCGATAAATTCCGTTCCTGACAATTTCCCTATAACATGCTCGGGAAGTATATAGATATTTGCAGCAAAATACAACAGATTCCTGAAGTTAAGTTCTTTGCATTTCACTTCTACAATATACTTGCTTATTGCTTTCGGAACTTCAAATTTTCCAAATGTAAGCTGTTGTGAAGGGTCTAGAATCGTTTCATCCATCATCAATTTCCATGTTGCAATTACGTCGTTTGATGTAACCGGTTTACCGTCAGAGAAACGGGAGTTAGGGTTAATACGGAAAGTATAGGTTAATTTATCGGGTGAAATTTTCCAATGTGTTGCAACCTGTGGAATATAATCGCCTGTTGTTGGATGTGTATTGAGCAATGTTTCATACACAAATGCTTCGATAATTGAGTTTTCCACTAAGTGTGAATTACGACCGAAAGGAAGGAAGTTGAAAGGGAAACGACTGATGATAGTAGTAATTTTACCGCCTTTTTTTGCTCTTGTGTCTCCAAAATATTTTAATTCGTCTTCTTTGGGAGTGAAAGTAACAAATCCCATTTGATCCGCTAATTTTTCGAATCCGGCTCCACCTAATGAATCAGGGATACTTGGATCGGCTCCGGGTGGAACGTTATCAAATTTTTTCCAAAGTTTGGTGTTATATGATGGTCCCGATTTATCTTCGGTTGCATCTTGGGTTTTCTTACCACATCCAGAAACAAGGATAAGAAACAGTGCCGAAAGTAGAACACCGGAAAAAATATTTTTCATGGAAAGACTCCTAAAATGAATAGTCGTTGAACAAAATTATTTTTCGAAACGTAAATTTACAACAAAAAAACTGTGTTGGCAAAGTCTGCATAATCACAGCAGAGAGCTTTTTGTATAAATATTCATTCTCAACTGCAAAATACACTTTATTGCCGACAAAAAAAAGAACACAATACTACCTTGGAAGTTGATAGCGTTGGTATAATGATCTTGTTACACTACTGTATGATCATCACAAATAACGTAGTGTTTTAATATTGTAACAGTCATCTCATATCAATACTATTTGCAATTTTAAACATTATGCCCTTTTGTTAGTTGATGGAAATTTAACGTATTTTTGTTAAAGATTCAATTAATAAAGTTACCTGCAGGAACCCATTGAGTTTATGAATCAAACTCATTATAATTATACATTTGATTGAAATTTCTATGGATAACGTAAATATGCATTCATTCTCACCACTCTGCAGAACAGCAATAGAAGCAGCCCGAATTGCAGGAAATTTACTAAGGGATGGATTTGGAACATCCTTCAGCATTTCCTCAAAAAAAGTGCGGCACGACTTAGTTACCGAGTTTGATGTACGGAGCGAAAAAGCTATTATTTCCTATATTACAGACAAATACCCCGACCATACTTTTTTGGCTGAGGAAAGCGGTGCATCCGGTATTGCAGATACATCTGGTTCATCAATAAGATGGGTAATCGACCCATTGGACGGCACTGTTAACTTTGCACATGGAGTACCTGTATTTGCAGTAAGTATAGCAGCAGAAGTTAACGGTAAACTTGCTTGTGGTGTTATTTACCATCCGTTACTTGATGAGCTTTTCGTTACCGAGAAAGGTCGCGGGTCATGGCTCAATGGAAAACAAATCCATGTTTCGGCTACACTTACTTTATCTGAGAGTTTTCTGGTAACAGGTTTCCCCTATTCGGTTTCAAATAATCCGTCTGATTGCATCGACCATTTTTACAGATTTTTGAAATTAGGACTTCCAATTCGCCGTCTCGGTTCGGCAGCTCTTGACCTTGCCTATACCGCCGCAGGAAGATTTGATGGATTTTGGGAAGTTGAACTCAGTCCTTGGGATGTGGCTGCCGGGATACTTTTGGTAGAAGAAGCCGGAGGGAAAGTGACACAGTATTCAGGTGAAGGTTATTCACTTTCAGATAAAACCATTGTAGCTACAAATGGCATAATACATGATGAAATTATCGAGGTTCTCCGATGAATATACCCGTAACATATATGTCAGGTGCAGGTAATATTTTTACTGTAATTGATGGACGTGAATCTGTTGTTTCCATAGAACAGTGGCAAAAATTAACACCTCTATTGTGTAGCGGAGAATTCCCGACAGAGGGATTGATTATTCTAAACAATTCAGAAATTTTAACTAAAAATAACAAGCCCACACTCAATTTCACCTCAGAATTTTTCAATCCTGACGGCTCTCACGGAGCAATGTGCGGAAATGGCGGAAGGTGCGCTGTTAGATTTGCACTCAATACGTTAAATGATCCATCCTTTTCAAATAGCATTTCTACCATTTCCTTCACTATGGCCGGGACTGCATATCAAGCAGAGATAATAGCAAATGAAATTCGTGTTTATTTCCCTATGCCTGTCGAATTCAGAGAGAATATAGAAGTTTCTGATTCAATTAAAACTATACATGGTGATTTTGTTGATGTCGGTTCACAGCATTTTGTTGTAAATTACAATCAATTACAAACCGATATTCCCTTTCGGGAATTTGAAATTGAAGTGTTTGCCCCACCATTTCGTTTCCACAAAGTATTTGAGCCGCGAGGAGCTAATATTAATCTTTATGAAGTGGTCAATAATAAAATTAATTTGCGAACGTATGAACGAGGTGTGGAAGCGGAAACAGGGGCTTGCGGCACAGGTGCAATTTCAACTGCTGTTTCTACTGTTACTCATAATTTGGTACAATCCCCTGTAACAATTATTCCTCCAAGCGGCATTCAGCTTACGGTAGGCTATGAGCCTGAAAACTCAGTGGTATGGTTGCAGGGTACTGCCGAATTTATAGGGGATTCAGTTTTTTCTGTGTAGCGACGGTGCATTGAACTATCGCAGAATTTATCATATATATTTATTTATATCAGAAAGTTAGAACATTCACCTATCTGCAATATTTAACTAATTCGTACAAAACTATCATTCTAAATTATATTACCTGATGAATATCCTTCTTATAGGTTCCGGCGGTCGTGAACATGCACTTGCCCTCGCACTTTCCCGCTCAAAAGAATTAGAAAATTTATATGCTGCCCCTGCAAATCCTGGAATTTTACAAGTTGCCAAGCTTGCTCCTATTTCCATTAATGACCATAATGCTATAGCGGAATTCTGCAAGGATAAGCATATTGACTTTGTAGTTATCGGACCTGAGCAGCCATTGGAAGCAGGACTGAGTGATTCTCTACGTTCGAACGGAATAGTAGTGTTCGGACCATCGAAACAGGCGGCAATGCTCGAAACATCAAAGAGTTTTGCGAAGGAATTTATGGTTCGTCACAATATCCCCACAGCTTCATTCAAAAGATTTACAGCTATTCAGCAAACACAAGCAATTGAGTATGTTCATCAACATCACTTACCTGTAGTAATAAAAGCTGACGGCTTGGCAGCCGGAAAAGGGGTAATCGTAGCAGAAACAATTTTTGACGCAGAAAGTGCAATAAAAGATATTCTGGGAGGTGCATTCGGCAGTGCAGGAGCGGAAGTAGTTGTTGAAGATTTTCTAAAAGGTGAGGAAGCATCAATTTTTGCAATATGTGACGGAACAAATTTCTTAACTCTTGCTCCGGCTCAAGATCACAAACGAGTTTTTGATGGAGACAAAGGGAAAAATACCGGCGGTATGGGAGCATTTGCCCCGGCTGCAATTGTGACAGATGATGTTCTCAAAAAAGTTAAGGAGAGAATCATAACCCCTACCCTTTCCGGAATGACAGAAGAAGGTGCACCGTTTATAGGATGTCTGTTCGTAGGATTGATGATTGATAACGGAGATCCAAGTGTAGTAGAATTTAACTGCCGTTTTGGAGATCCTGAAACACAAGCCGTACTATCCATAACCGATGGTGATTTTGCTGATTTATTCTTTAGCGCGGCTCTTGGATTGCTTCATCCTGGGGCGATAACCAATATTTACAATGGTTATGCGTGTAACGTTGTCTTAGCTTCCGGCGGTTATCCTGACACATACAAAACAGGCTATCCTATTGCCGGAATATCAGAAGCCGAGGAGACAGGAGTTACTGTTTTCCATGCTGGAACAAAAATAGAAAGCTCAACTCTTGTAACAAACGGCGGGCGTGTTTTGGGAGTATGCGGCAAAGGAGAGACACTTTCAGAAGCAATTAAGAATGCGTATAACGGAGTTAATTTTATAAAATTTACCGATGAGTATCATCGAACCGACATCGGTCACAAATCACTTTAAGGATCTCTTTCAATGAAAATTGCAATCACAGGCGGAGCGGGGTTTATCGGCTCACATATTGCCGATACTTATATCGCTGCCGGGCATGAAGTTGTCATACTCGATAATTTTTCAAGCGGAAAGCGTGAAAATGTAAATGAGCAGGCACGGATCATCGAAATTGATATCACCTCTGCTGATATAGATTTGATTTTCAAAAATGAAAAATTCGACGTACTCAATCACCATGCAGCACAAATAGATGTTCGAGTTTCGGTCAACAGCCCAATTCTTGATGCTAAATTAAATATTCTTGGAGGTCTTAATGTTTACGAAGCAGCAGCTAAATATAAGGTTAAGAAAATAATATTTGCTTCAAGCGGAGGT
>JACPWH010000027.1 GCA_016197185.1 Ignavibacteriota bacterium | reverse complement strand
GGCAAAACTACTGTTTCGATTGCTGTTTATTCAGGAACCGGTCAGGTTACTTCGCAATTCGTAGCAAGTGTCATGAAACCGATTACCAAAGCTGTTGAACGTTTCTTTGGCACTATGCCGGTGGATCATTATTCGTTCATCATGTACTTTACGAATCCTTCACGCAGAGATTTGAATCGAAAGGGTGCTTTAGGTGCATTGGAACATAATTACTGTTCAATGTACTTTTTAGCCGAAATGAAAGATTCCAACCAGCTTCGGACGATAATTGAACAAACAGCTACACACGAGTTTTTACATATATTAGTCCCACTGCATTTGCATAGCGAAGAAATTGCAGATTTTGATTTCCGTAATCCTAAAATGTCACAGCACCTTTGGCTATACGAAGGTATAACCGAATATTTTTCAATGCTTGCCCAAGTGCATGACTCACTCATTACCGAGCAGCAAATGGCGCAGAACGTTCGCAGGAAAATATTTGGACAAAGTTTTATGTCGCAAAAGCCGGTTTCTCTTGTAGAGTTAAGCAAAAGAGTTCTCGAACCGGAATGGCAGAAAATTTACCCTATTATTTATGAAAAGGGTGCTCTTCTCGGTTTGCTTTTAGATATTCGACTGTACGAACTGAGCAATGGTAAAATGGATGTATTAGGATTGGTAAACTTACTTTCTAAACGTTTCGGCGAAGATAAGCCATTCAAGGATGATGAATTGTTTGATGTGATTTATTCGTCCACATATCCTGAAATCAAACCCTTTTTCGACTCACTGATAATCGGTAGTGTTCCTCTTCCACTTGAAGAATACATGAGTAAAATCGGTTGGGAATATTCTCCGATGAAAACGGTTCGAGCTTATAATTTTGGAAAGTTTAAAATCAATATTGATACAGTCACGTTCCGACCCTATGTTACTGATGCAGATTCGGCTAATGTACTTCAAATTCATTCAGGCGATATAATCAAATCTGTAAATGGAACCGACATAATTTCGAATAGTGAGGATGACGGGAACACGGTTATTGTTTGGACTAAAGTAATGTTCCCTAAAGATTCTACGGAAGTAACTCTTGCAGTTCTTCGTGACGGTAAAGAGGTAACACTTCGTGCAGTCCCGGTGTTTTCCGACCGAAAGGAACGTCATTATCTCAAAGAATCGCCTGAAGCAACACCCGAGCAAATTGCATTGCGCAAGCGTATATTTTTTCAATAAAGATTATTGACATTACATTATGGATTCAATTCAAGCAGAGCAGGGGCAAGATAATTCATTAGGCCTAACGGCTATTCCGTCTCGCAAATATGGATATTTGATTATTTATGGGTTCCTGGCGTTGATAGGTATCACCAGCGTTATCCTTTCAAAGATTTACCGTCAAATGCCTAAGAAGACAGAAGTAATAGCGAAGCGCACCATACCTGCAAAAGCAAGCACCTACACTCTGATGCTATCCCCCCTCGATTCAGAAACATCAGGTACGATAGGACAGTCCATTCGTAAAGATATAGGATCAGATTCAACAATTACCAAGATGGTTGTAGGAGGGTCAGCTCTTTATAAACAATGCAGCTCAGGTGCAGAATATGGAAAACTCATATCACAGGGACTACGAGAAGCTCAGCCTGCAATGATTGACAAACAAGCATTAATGTTTTCGCAATTCATAGGGATAATGATTAGCGATACCCTGCCGGCTAAACTTTATTTGGCGGGGCAATTGGGTGGAACTACAATGACTCAAGTTGATAAACGGATTTCCGGTACTTGTCGGGATTTGAAACTCCGTTCAGATGTACTAGGTAAGGTACGTGTTGTGAGTTATCTTCGCCCTACTGATAATCAGATGAATCGTCAATTTCTCCAGTATTTTCGCGATAGAGGGTTTGAAGTTGAGGAGAGGTAGATTAAGTTATACCTTCAATAAGAAATAGTATTCGCTATTTACGACAAACGCATTAACTTATTTGAGTCAATGCGTTTTCTGTTTTTTCTATATTCCTATTCCGTAGAATAGGGTTTGCACATACTCCCCCTGCTGAATAGGAACCAAACCTATCACTTATCCTACTTCGCAATAATCACTACTTCTGTTCTCCGGTTCAATCTTCGTCCGAAATCAGAAGCGTTATCGGCAATAGGTCGTGAATCTCCTAAACCTTCTGTAAGAACACGTTTAGGATTAACTCCTTTTCTTATCAGATAATTTTTTACACTTTCGGCTCGTTGCAACGAGAGTATCTTATTTAATGTTTTACTTCCTTTCGAGTCTGTATGACCTTCTATACGAACAACTACACCCGGCTTGTTAGTCATAAATTCACGCAGTATTTCAAGTTCAAACACAGAGTCTGGTAGAGTAGAGCTGTTGGATGCAAAAAGCAGGTTTTCAATAATCAGCTTCCTGCCGATTTCCACAACAGGGATTACTTTCCGCACAAGTTCCCGTTTTTGATTGTCAACTATTCCTACATTTAATGAATCGGGAATTGCCGGTTGGTCTGATCGATATGTGATTGCAAAAAGATTTGTTAATTGTGTAGAATACATTTCAAGGATTTTGGAGAAAGGCTGGGTAATATCGAATATAGACCCTCGTGTACCTTCTGCCATTGTTTTATATTGTTTCAGTACAGGTGGAACGATTCCGAACAACTGAGTTTCATTTTTCTTTAAAAACTCAGTCATGGATTCGGTTGTAAAGTTAGATCTGCCATTTCCCTTTCCTCCCTGTTGATGATAAGGAGCGTCGGTAATAATTACAGCTACATGATTAGCTGAAGGGCGGAACTTCATTCTGCCAATCTCGCCTAATGCTTCAAGCGCATTTTCAGGCTCATCCATACCTCCGCTTGCTTCCACTACCGATATCCATTTTAGGAATTCCTGTACATTGTCCGTAGGCTGATATGACCTTTCAACTACATCTGAAAAAAGAACAAGACCCAATCTGTAATCAATACCCCGGCTTACCAATGATTCTACAAATCTTTCAATGTTGTTCTTAACACCATTGATATATGTTTGCATCGTACCGGTAATATCAATTATAAAAATAAAATCAATAGGTATCCTTTCCTTTACAGAAATTCTCTGTACGGAAAGAACTTTCTTGGGCTTCCCGTTTTCAACAACGGTAAGTTCCTGCGCTACTATCGAGTCCAACGGATATCCGTCAATATTTGATGCACCGACAATGAGGCGCACTTCAGGGAAACGGGTTATATCTACATTTTGGATATTGATTTGAATATCATGTTGAGTTGATTTTACCTTTGCTTCATCTGCTATTTGTTTTGCCTTATTTGTTGAGTCCGGTTCTGAAGCAGGTGTGGCATATACTGTCTGTACCATAGACATAAAAGTCACGACAGTAATAAATACAGCAAAATATAATATTCGAATTGGAGAGTGCATTGTTTTAATTCAACAGTGACTGATTTTCAAAAAAAAAAACCCCCACAAGGCGTATAAAAACACTTGTAGCAGGGGTTATGTGATTAACTGTATGTTCGCCAAAGGACCTTTGCAAAAAAAAGCAAATTTCCGAATTCTTAGAAGTTAAAACGCAAAACAGGCGAAAGCATAAATATATTTTCTTCAAACGGTCTTTGTGATTCTTTACTACGGAATGGAACACTATAGCGTGCATCCAAATATAACCATTGACCGAGTAGAGGCAAATAACAACGACTTAACAATATTTGATTTGAATATTGAACACTCAAACCAAATGGATATGACCCCTGACTACGGTATTCAAGTTTAGCATAAATCCAATCTCCAACTGATGTAGGGTGATACAAAATCAAACGTCTTGGATCTTGAACCAAATAGTAAAGATTAAATTTTTTGGGATCCTGTATTCGTTTTACTTCTTGAATTTCAGCATAATTTATACCTAAATCAAACCGAAAGAAATTTTCAGGTTTTTCTGGATCAAGCCACCAATTATAGAACATTGTCGCTTGTCCGGTTGTACGTAATATAGGAACAACCGTTATCGGGTTTCTACCTACAGTAGTGTCACGATAATAAACAGAATAGCTGTATGCATCAATATTTTTTGATGAGTCAATTCCTGCAAGCGGAACTTCTACATGAAAACTGACACCAAATTGCGGGTGAAACGGAGCGTGCATATCAAATCCAAATACCCCTTTTCCTCCGGGACCTGCATTAAGTTTACGCGGAGGTATGAATCCAAGCAAACCGTTACTTGTATCACCTAACCGGTATCCCATTCCAATATGAAAGTCTAACAGATTCGGGATTGCTTTTTGAGTTTCAACATCATCATTTGGATAAAGCGGACGTTGAACAACAATCTTCGCTTCACCACCTGATAGGAATGTATATCCCGCACCTTCTGTTCCTACTGACGAACGTAACCAGAATCCAGTGTTACCCATTTTAAGCGTCTGTTCGAATGCTGACAGCGAGAACGAATGAATTACATTCGTAGGCATATCCATATAATTAACGATTGCAACTATTTCCGCTTGAGTCGGAGGTGCAGACGGAGGAATATCACGATAACTGTACGGACGTTTCGGATCACTTATCATGACAGCCAACTTGCGCATCTTGGCATCAATTTCAGCAGAGACTAATTTTTCCTTACCACATTCAATCAAAAGAATATTATACTGTGGATTGGCGGGATCTGCAATTGGAGCGGAAGTAACTCGAATATTTTGCATCTCCAAATTCTCTTTTGAACGACCATCCAAAATAAATGATTGATAAATTTGAAGTTGAAGATTCGGTTCGGTAATCGCCCAACGAGGGAAATAGGGAAGAAGATTCGGGTCAATCGTTTTCAGTTGTATTAACGCAAGAGAATCCTCTTTTTGAGCGAAAACTGATTTTGGAGCAATTACAAGCGCTACAAGCGCGAAAGCCAACATTAAATATTTCTTATTCATTATGATTTCAAAAGAGTTAGGTAATTTTCAAATAGCGAATTTCAAACAACAAATTGAATTAGAAAACAATTTAGAAATTGACGATAAATAGTATTGCAGGAATGAATACATTTGATTTTTCCCACGGCTTTGGATCGCGGAATATAGTTTGGAAGAACTTAACTTCGCCTCTTAGATGCATGGAATTAGTCAAAGGTACTTGCATCCACAAGTCGAGAAGTCCTGTACCATCAAAATATTGAAGTCCACTTCCCCAATGCACAGTATTGCTGATAGTCATATATTCGATTTTTCCTGATATGCTCGCAATTGCATCGTTTTGATCTTGCTGAAATGGTTGAATAGGACCAAGAGAGTCCGGTTTGGGAGTAAAATTTCTCTGCCATTTTTCCATTGTATAAAACGTTCCGCCGAGTTTGAAACGGAAATAGTGATTTTCATCAATATTAAGAGCAAAAGAATAATGCCCCTGAATATGAAAACGAGGCAAATACGTCAAGTAATTACCTGTTTCGGGTGTATAAATTGGATTATACTTAGGGTCTCCAAACACATAACTGGACGTAAGAGTGAATACACCGCTTTGATTTATAATTTTCATAGGGAAATCAAATGAAGCATTGGCACCCATTCCTGCACTCGTCAGTTTTCTTTCAACTCCAAATATGTCTTTAGAAAGAGGAGCAGCACCGCTTGTCGGAAGAATAAGCCCAAGTTTATAGGATTGCCACATCACACTCAATGTAAGGCGTTCGCTCCACAACGACGGATAGTTAATTTCTTCAAAACCTTGTTTTAATTCAATACCGTACTTTGGTAACCATTTATTATAGATGATCGGCTGGGTACTGTCTATTGAAGTAGCAAGAGAAGTTAGATTTGAGTTTATGGGTTCATACCGGCGATAGCGTAGCAAGTCGAACAATCCGACAGTTATTTCATTTGGAGAGTTGTAATCCTGAGGCTGACCTTCTGTAATTCGAAGATATTGTTGAATATCATCTTCATCCACAATTTTGGTATCTCCCACTTTCTTTGGAATCAAATACCCTTCTCCAAGTCCTTGAGCTTCTGCAGTAATATTTTCTGAGAGGTCTTGGCTGATATTTCTTTGGAGATACTCCATCAAGGTTTTTGCTATTCCTGTTGTATCAGGGGAGCCTATTCTGCGCAATTCCCCTGCAAGATAGACCTTTTTAGGCGGGTCGATTGTTTCATCCAAACGGGCACGGCTGTCATCATTGGTTGATGTAAGGAGACCAATAATTTCAAACGGTTCCTCAGATCTAAAACGCGTTGTTACAATATATGCTTTTTTGAACAAACCGTCTTGCCATGCTTTATAGCTGTAGTAATACTTGATATACTCACGGTCATCATTGTTCAGTTTTTTGGAAATGTCCGGCTCTGTAAGAGGGTCATCACCATTATCTATCAACTCAGTAATTTCGTCTTTTTTCTTAGACCTGTTAGCAGCAGGATTCATTTTTGGCTCAGTAGTACCGAGCAAAGGGTTGATTGCGTTTACCGAAGCGTCATCAAGTTTGAATAGAAATATATTTGAGTAACGATAGCTCTTAAAGTTTTGTAAAATCGATCGTAATTGAGCTGTGCGTTGCCCAAAAGCCGAAACCGAAAAGAGGATTCCCAGTACCGGGACGCAAATAACCAGATTACGCATTATTTTTTTCATAGAATCAACCCGTTAAAATTCAATTGTTAAAATTACTCTTAGAAACTAAATGTGAAATTGTAAGGACGCGATGCTTCCTTCGATTTCTCACCGTTCGGATGCTGTGCCGATGCTTTAACTTTAAGTTTAATTGTACCTTTTGTACCTCGAGGAACAGGCAATGCACCTTTAAGTCGTAGAGTTACATTATATTTTGTACCGTTTTTAGCAGGTTCACCCACTACTG
This sequence comes from Ignavibacteriota bacterium, assembly GCA_016197185.1. GTDB lineage: Bacteria > Bacteroidota > Ignavibacteria > Kapaibacteriales > UBA961 > JADJXV01. Next base: position 18,614 of record JACPWH010000027.1, on the reverse strand, counting down.
AAACCGAATACCCTTTAATGCTTGCTTCTACAACTTCTACCTTTACACCAACAACTTGAGCTCTCGTCTCGGTAGAACCGGCAGCATCTTCAGCACCGGAAGTAGGAGGTTTAATTTCAATATTTTGCACAACAACAGTCGGGTCACGGGGATCAGTCATCGGACTGACCGTTACATTGGCTATATTTATACTTGGCTTGCGCTGTGTCGGTTTGGTTTCAAACGGTCCGTTTTCGCTCGGGAATATCTGAACTTTAATATCTTGATCTTTAGGAGACTGCCAAACAACTCGAACAGAAACTTTATCTGAACTTGAAGGCACAACATAGTTGTCGGCAGAAGCAACAGACAAGCGATTTGCAGGCTGTTTATTGGTTGTACCCTCTATAAAGATTCTGAATTGATTTCCGGGTATTTTTGAGCCTGATGTAGGTATGACTTCAAATTGAAGAGCATCTCCATAAGCCACCCCGTCAATGGAACCCTTTACCTCATCTTCGTTATTTATAAGTCCACCGTCTTCTGTCTTAACACTTGCCAAACCGGTTCTGAATACTGTCAAAGAGCAAACGGCAGTTGCAGTCTTGCCACTATTAGAATGACTTGCAGTAATCGCATACGTACCTTCGCCTACAGGCTCATTAATTTCAACTTTGAATTTCCCCGTTTTACCGGAAGCATCCGTTGCATTCAATTTAGTAACACTTAAATTTTTACCGTTGAATGTAACAACAGGCATTCCTTTATCAAATGGACTTGCTATAAATGTAGCAACTGTTTTTGGTGCTTTGTCGAAAGAATAGAGCATTTCATCATCCCATGAAACGACAGGCGGGACATCAGGAACGTCAGGTTGCTGTACACGAATATCAATTTCTATACTGCCTTTATTTTGATCAAAAGTTTTGGAACGTCCCGGAGCAAGTAATCTGGCAATATATCCATAAAGATTCACCTTACCTCTTTCCTCAGGATTTTTTGCTTTTTCTCTTGCAGCGTCAATATCCGAAAGGAATTTCTCAATTTCAATTTTTCCGTCAATCAAATCTTGGGCAGATGGCAAACCTAAGGCTTCAAGCTGCTGGGTGAGGTCTCTTTTAACGATTTCCAAATCTTTAACCTTCAACTGAACTGTTCCGATATTTACCTTAGCATCATCACGCATTTCGCTTAATTTTTGGTCGGCAGAAATACCTAAGATTCTGTTAGTTCGTGAACTAAATCGAAGTTTATACCATCCGGGCTGAGAAGGGGGCTGAAAATTCACCACGAATGCCCTTTTATTTAGCTTACCGCCGCTTCTTTTGGAAACAATATCGGTACGGTCTCTGGAATACTGAAATACATTATTTGCAGAAACTGCTTCGTTTGGAGCATAACGGTTAATATCCCCTACAGTTATATTTGATTGTACATAAACAGGCTCCTTAAAGTCTTCCATTTTGGCAAGGTCAAGTTCAATCCGTCTGGATGCTTGCAATACCCATTTTTGAGCTTCAGGTCTGTTTGGATCTGTAATTTCATCACCCATTTGCGGATTTATATCCACTTTTGCAAAAGATTTTTCGGGAGGTGCGGAAGGAATATCGATTTCTTTACTAGGATTGTAATATACTTCATATTGCAATTCCTGAACATTCGCAAGTTTCTTTAGAGTCTCTATTCGCTCAAGCTTTTCCTTTGCCTCTAATCCTTCTAATTTAGTAGAACCGGCTACATCTGTAACCCCTACTTCAATAGAATAGGTACGAAAATTTTTGAAATCTTTTTTTACTTCGGCGGGTAATTTCTCAGTAAGGACAATTTCATCCTGCGGTCTGGTATTAATACCTTCCGTCCCCGCACCTGATTGAAGTTGCGTGAGAATACTTTCCACGATGCGCTGAGACTCACGTTGTTTTTTTATGAGATGCTCTTCCGCTTCATCGCGTTCAACGATAATAATCAGCAGTTCAAGAATAACTGCAAGATATAACACAAAGTAAACTTTGCCGGCTCCACCTTTTGACATGGACGTAACTCCGAAGAGAAAAGAAACAATTTAATTTATTTAGGTAAACTCAATACGCCCCCATTTTGGCGGAATACAACTGAGTTATTGATGTTTGCAATTCAAACGTTGGCTGTGGTATTAATTTTAGAGTTGTACTATTACAACCCCAGGTGTGAAGCTCACGAATCTGCTGAGCTTAAAAATGGGATTCTTATTATTATTTTACAAGAATCCCATATTGATATTGAATCATTGCTTCGGCGTTGGCGAATCTTTTTTAGAAGTAGTTTCCGCTTTAGACATTGTTTTATCTTTTTTGCAGCAACCTTCTTTTTTAGCCATTGCGCCTTTTTTGCAACAATCTGCACCATCGGTTTTCACCGCTTCTGCTTTGCAGGCGGCTTTATCTTTGCATGCAGCAGTACTGACTAGCGTTGGGGCGAAAATCAAGCCCAAGCATAGTGCCGCAGCAGCAAATTTCTGTGCTATTTTCATCAAAAACTCCTTCTGTATATTGAAAAAAAGTGGGATTATTTTATCAAGGCGATGCAATATATTGCAAATCAAACTTTTGGGCAAACAAAAAATTCAAAATACTGAGGAAATTGCCCTTTTGTTTTGTTTCCTCTCCCCAATTATCAGTACTTTTCCAAGACAACGTTTGTAGGGAAACCTTACATCATTTCTTTTTCAAAGTCAGATGTTTTGTTGTATTTTTGTAGTGCAAATACTTACAAATACTAACTAAAACGACCTAATTACTCATTTTAATAAAATAATGTCTTCAATAAAAATTGCTATTCCCAATAACAAACTTTACCTTCCGATTCTGCAAAATTGCGAGTCTGTTGCTTTGCAAAATAATTTTACCATTATCCGTACAACCGAGCAGCAATGTGCTGAACTTCTACTGACCAATCGGGTGGACATCGCTTTGATTTCACCACTTGCTTATGGAGAAGCTGTCGGTCAGGTAGATTATCGAATTATTCCTGCTTCTGCTGTCAGTGCAGAAGGATTTACCGGCATTGCCTCGGTATATTTTAGTCCGTTTTTGCAAACTATTCACACAGTTGCCGTTCCAAATCCTGATGATTTTATTACTCTTGCAGGTAGATTAATCCTGATTGAGAAATTTGATATTCATACAACTGTAATTCCTACAATGGGTTCACTCGACGAACTGTTAGCAAAGGCTGATGCGACAATTGTCTGGAATGAGCCTACTCTACCGCCTTCTTCCCTGGATATTACAGAGGAATGGATGGATGCTTTTGAAAATCCCCTGCCTATTGCATTCTGGGTATGCCGTCCTGAAGAACTACCCGACAACATAACTGAAACTATTAATTCATTTGCCTCTGACGGTCTTCCGGCTACACAAATTATCCATGATCACGATTGTGATTCACCGGAATCTCATGATAATGCTTATGGAGAATTCCGCGAGGGTGCTATGTTCTGGAAATGGTCGGACAAAACTGAAGAATGGCTCGACCAAACCCTTGATGCGCTTTTTTATCATTCCTATATTCCTGCTATTCCAGCCGTCAAAATTTTTGGGAGAGATGCTGTTGAGTGATGTAAAATATAATTACACAACATATTTGACATACTGTCATTCTGAACGGTAGTGAAGAATCTCCTTTTGCACATCCGTTATTCAGATTTAATATTCAAAAAGGAAATTATTCTGTCGCACACCTCTTTAAGCCTGTTGGTCATTCTGAGGGAGTCTCCTATCAAAGAATCTCGGTTTAGATAACTCTCGATAATTATAATTCTTATCTCTTAAAAAAAAATGGGATTGCTCTCAAAAATTAATTAATTTTTTGAATTAAGTACAGGGACAGAATTAATTGAAAAATCAAATTGCAGTCATTCCGAGTTCACGACAGCCGCCCAGCCAGCTGCAAAACAATGCAATGACATTGAAAATAAAACATTTAACCCATGTCACCCTGAACTCGATTCAGGGTCTCCGTTGCTGTTCGGTCATGCTAACTTCGAAGTGCTACCTTGTAGTACACACGGAGATACTGAATCAAGTTCAGTATGACAGGACGCTAAATTGTACTACCATTTTAAGAAATGTCATTTACAGGGATTCTTAGACCGAAGAATCTCCGCAAAGCACTACACATACAGGGCTGAACAGCATACGGAGATTCTTCACTATCGTTCAGAATGACAAACTTTATGTTTATTTTTTTATTTCTTATGAGATGAATGAACTTTGGCAATTCAATTCATCTTTCTCAAATCACATTTACTTCCTGTTCGATGGTAATTCCGAATTTAGTGTGAACGGAATCCTGTATTTCACGAGCCAACGACATTATCTCCTCCCCTGATGCCCCGCCGTAATTAACTATTACTAAAGCTTGGCGCGGATAAACTCCTGCTTCCCCATGACGTACACCCTTCCACCCGCATTGTTCAATCAGCCATGCAGCCGGAATTTTAACCATTCCGTCAGGATGAGGATAACTTGGCATTTCGTGATAAGTTGAGTGCAAAGTTTTATAATCGTTGCTTGAAATGATTGGATTTTTGAAAAAACTGCCCGCATTTCCAATTTCTAAGGGGTCGGGAAGTTTCCGGGTACGAATTGCACAGACAGCCGTAAAAACTTCGTTTATGGTTGGTATTTCACTATTATCAAGCTCGAGACGAAGCTCATTATAACTTGTATGGTGGGCTTCTTTGCTCTTACGAAGTCGCAGAGTGACCGATGTAATAACAAAATGTCCCTTTGCTCTTTTTTTGAAAACACTGTCACGGTATCCAAATTCGCACTCATCCTTATGAAATGTTTTTGAGTGTAAATTTAAAATATCAAAAGCCTCTAAGGATTCAAAAACATCCTTGACCTCAACCCCATACGCACCAATATTCTGAATTGGTGCAGCACCTGCTGTTCCGGGAATGAGTGCAAGGTTTTCAATTCCTGCATAGTTATTCTTTACACACCATTCTACTGTTTTATGCCAATTCTCCCCAGCTCCTATTTTAAGTATGATTGATTCATTCGTTTCATCAATAATTTCTTTCCCCATAATAGAAATTTTGAGTACTGTTCCTCCCCAATCCCTTGTAAACAGAAGATTGCTTCCGCCTCCGAGAATCAGAAGTTCATCAATATTTGTTCCCTCAAGTATTTCCGGCAACTGATGTATCGAATTGATATCTACAAAATATCGTGCCGATGCTTCAATACCAAAAGTGTTGTACTCTTTCAAGGAACTATTTTCGTGGATAGTCATTTTTTCCCGATTAATTATTGATAGTTTACCAATCACTTTACTGGGAAAATTGATTTTTAGGGTCTATAGAGCGAGCTTGGTTTAGAGCTTTCTGTCCTATCTCTGTTTGCCCGATAGAATTTGCATATCTCCCCAAATTTATCATACTGACACCTGCCATTTTACGGATTCCATCGTCTAAGTGTCCGCTTCGACCCTTGGTAGAGGAGATAAATTTATCGCAATTAATTTTATCAAGCGAGATTGGATGTGAAGACGGTTGACTTGTATTTGCATTTTTTCTATACAATCGAAATGCAAATCCTTCGGGTATTTTTTCGTAATCTTTGGCTACATCAGGTTCATTTTGCAGTATATCCAATGTAAGATAAATTGGATGAGTGTCAAAATTTTTTGAGATATAGGCATTGAGTAAAGCAATATATTTACGTTGAATTCTCTGTACATTATCCTGCGACAACATGAATTCTTCATTATGCTGCTCAAATTCTTCTAAATCTTTAAGGTAATCGTCCATTTCCGGTTTGCACAAGGCTAATACAGGATACCAACGCATTGCTTGAGGAGGATACCAAGTTCTGCGTAATAATTCCTTCTCTACTAAAATAATATCAGGACGGTAATTCTCTACTCTTTGCTTATACCAAAATGCAGAGCACCAGTAATCCCATTGCGAAGATATAATCACGGGATTCGGGGCAAGATTATCTACCATTATCCTTGTATATTCAGCTACTTGATAATCGTTTGCATGATTGTTCTCCTTCAGGTTCATTCCAAAAGCCAATAACGGTAACAGAACAAATGCTGGGAGAGCCATAGGGTATTTCTCTGCAATCGCTAAAAGTCCGATTGAAGTGATAAGCAGAAGCCCAATGAATGCGAGCAGAAAGTAGGTATCAATATCATGAATACTATAATTGACGGCATAAAACAAACAACCTATTATCAATAACATTAAAAAAAACATAAGTGATTTGGAACGTTTCCAACCAACAACCATACCAATAAGAAGAGGAACAATACCGAGCATCCCCAGTTCATACGGAATAAGTCTAAAAAACAATTTAAAATTTGCACCTATCCCCTCTCCTGTAAACATCCATACTTGAAATTGTTTTCCGGTTGCATGATACGAAAACTTATCCCAGCTCCGATGAACAGCACCCCAATTAAATTCCGGTGAAGCGGCACTTCTGAGAGGCAGATACAGCCAAACGCTTAATCCCAAAAGAAATGGTAAAGCTAACAGGGCGATTGTTTTCCATCGTTCGATACCAAAGTTTACTTTTTCGTTCGGACGCTTGAAAAACAAAAAGAGCATGGCAGGAGCCATCAGAATTGTTGTACCGTGGTTTGCGAAACCCAATCCAAGTACAAGCCCCCATAATAGTAATATCCGACGATCATTTGAAACCATAGCTCTCAGAAACAACCAGATTGAAGCGGTAAAAATAACAAGTTGCAGAGAATATACTTCAATTGCCACCGCCTGTGCCCATACAGTATCAGCAAAACCATACAGCAAAGCCATAACTGCTGCAATAATCGTAATGGAATTATTGGATAGTGAAACAGAGGTGGAAGTTTGGGCGTGTTTGTCTTTTTTGGTATGCTTACCTTTTAAGGATGAAATTTTGGGTTTACTGTTTTGCAAAAGAAATTCGACAAGATAAAAAAACAACATCGCGGAAACAGCCGTGCAGAACCCTGCAAAATAATTGAGTTTCAATACAGGTGAAACAGACAAAGGAAGCATTGACCATAAATGTCCGATGAGCGTAAAAAGAGGATACCCTGTCGGGTGAGCTACACCGAGAGTTGTACATACTGCAGCAAGTTCCCCGTTGTCGGTAAACCCGACATCAGGATTTGCAGTAAGGATATAGATTGCAAGAGTGATGAACATCACAAGGAAGCCTGCCAAACGTGACGATAACCATTTCATAATTGCCCTTTGATTTATGGTAAGAAAACTTATGGTATTTTTGCTTTGATTAACAAAGTGCAACTTACCATTTCTCCCCAAAACATGAAAGGACGATTTTTAAGCATGAAAGCTCTTGTTCTCCATAAACCGAGTGTGCCCAAAGAAATACTACCTACTCTCAAACCTTCATCATTGCTAACAATGGAGGAAATTGATCGCCCTGTTCCAAAATCGAATGAAATGTTGATTCGAGTTCATGCTGCCGCCTTGAATCGTCGTGATGTGTGGATTTGTGCCGGTAAGTATTCAAAGATTCAATATCCTGCTATATTAGGTTCTGATGGTTCCGGAATAGTGGAAGGGGTAGGTTCATCTGATCTTTCGCATTGGATTGGTAAGGAGGTTGTATTTAATCCGTCGATGAATTGGGGTGATAATCCTAAAGCTCAGGGGAAAGAATACCAAATACTCGGAATGCCTACACAAGGTACCCTTGCTGAGTATATTACACTTCCTGCTCATAATATTGCTCTTACTCCATCTCATCTCACTAATGAGCAGGCGGCAGCATTTCCACTTGCATTTCTGACAGCATACAGGGCAGTTGTAACGCAAGCACAAGTTTCAGATGGTGATACAGTATTAATTACAGGTATAGGAGGAGGTGTGGCTCTTGCCTGTTTTCAAATTGCAAAAGCAATCGGAGCTAATGTATATGTAACGACGGGAAGCGATGATAAACTCATGAAAGCAGCTGAACTCGGTGCAAAAGGAGGTGCAAATTATCATACAAGCGACTGGGGCAGCATTCTGCAATTTGCAAGCGGTGGTTTTGATGCTATCATCGACAGTGCGGGCGGAAGTGATTTTAATATATTGTTGGGTATTGCAAAAGCAGGTGGAACTATAGCTTCCTATGGTGCAACAATGGGAACAGTTCCTGAATTCAATCTACACAGGTTGTTTTGGAAACAACTACGAATTATTGGAGCTACAATGGGAACGGATAAGGATTTTGCTAAAATGCTTGAATTTGTAAGTCATCATAAGATTATTCCAGTTATCGATTCAGTATTTTCATTTGAAGAAGCCGGTGCCGCTTTTGATAAGATGAATGAATCCGGGCAGTTTGGGAAAATTGTGGTGAAGATAGAGGGTAATTAAGAATTTAAAGCAAACGGTCGCAAAAAGAATGCAATTAGCATCAGTAGAATCGAGTTTGCAAGCCCGATTCAGTTTCTGGAAAGGTATAAATCAAAATTTTGTTTTGGTTCACTACATTTTTTTATTATTTTCGCAATCAAGGAGACTATATGTCATCCTACTTAGGGAATCTTTTGATTACCCTGTATTGGGACAATCTTTGGATTGTTCCCTTTTTTTATTTCTTAAATTAGATTAGGGTTGCAAATCCTATTCTACGAATGTTTATATAGCAATCTGAATCTTATATTTCTTCCCCTTCATTTTTTCATTCTGAATCAACCTTAATACTGTCTTAACCTTGTTCTTTTTAACAGCAACAAACGCCATATAATCCATCACTTCAATCAACCCTATATCGTATTTTTCCAAATTCCCTTTTTTGGACAGGAATCCAACTATATCCATTTTGCTGATTTTATCCTTCTTCCCTCCACTTATGTAGAGCGTTACCCATTCACTTTCTTTTGGTAAAGGATAATTGTTAGGTATTTTGAATTCCGGTGGAAGTTCATCGAGATAGAGCGGCAGGTTCTCATTTTGATTCAATATAATGTATGCCGTACCGGTAGAGTTCATCCTTGCCGTCCGTCCGTTACGATGAATAAAATTTTCATTGTTAAACGGCATTTCATAATGAATTACATTTTTAACCAAAGGAATATCCAAACCTCGGGCGGCTAAATCAGATGCAACTAAAAAGGTTATACTTCCGTTGCGAAAATTCACTAATGTCTTTTCTCTGTCCAATTGTTCCATTTTACCATGAAAAAAGGCAGATTCAATCCCCTTTTCTTGCAGGAAAGTACTAAGCAGTTCGGCAGATTCCCTAAGATTACAAAAAATCAAGGTAGATTCACGCCCTATATAACACAGAAGTTGAAATAGTGTATTTGTTTTATTTTTCGATTCGGAAATAACAGTTTTTAGAATCAAACCATCGTTGGTTTTTTCTTCTTTTTTTGTGAAATCAATTACTTTTGGGTCTATCATACCGACGAATTCTGGGATTGTTATTTCGGAAGTAGCAGATACCAAAATTCGTTTTTCCAACCCTGTCAACTTTTCTGTAATGAATAACATCTCATCCTCGAACCCCATCGAGAGCGACTTATCAAATTCATCTAAAATTACAATTTTGGAGTTGGTCAGATCAATTGTTCCTCTGTTGATATGGTCGGCTATCCTGCCGGGAGTACCTATTAAAAGTGCCGGAGGTTCAGTAAGATTTTGGATTTCGACCTTCATAGCGTGTCCTCCATAGCATATATTCACCTTAAAGCCGGTCCCCATTTTTTTCCAAACCTGTTCAATTTGAAGAGCGAGCTCACGGGATGGTGCGATTATTAAGCATTGAATTCCCTTTTCGGAAGAGTCCAACATACTAAAAACAGGCAGCAAAAAACCTATTGTTTTCCCGGAACCTGTGGGGGCAAGTAACAATACATCGTTTTCGTTTTGGATAAGAGTATTGGCTGCAATTTGCATTTCATTCAAACTGTCGATACCTATATTACTCAGCAATTGAGGAGGGATTTTGTGTTGATTCATGCAACAAAGATACCATTTTTCCCTATCTTTGTTCCGTAAATTCATGAAAGAACATCTGTAATTGCTTTCTAACAAAACCATTACGATACAGTATAAATTACTCAAGTTTTTTATTTAAATTCCAATTATTTACAAACAGAACATTACACACTTATAAAAAAATACGCCATTATGCCCGAACAGAACAAAGACCCTTTGCATGGAAAAACCCTCCAGATGATCTTAGAACATTTAGTTGCATTCTACGGATGGAAGGAGCTTGGTACTAAAATAAGCATTAAGTGTTTTACCGATAATCCGAGTATCAAATCCAGTTTAACATTTTTACGGAAAACTCCCTGGGCAAAAACTAAAGTGGAAAGTTTGTACCTCTATTCCCTGCGTAAAGAGCAATGGGCTGCTGAAAAGATTGCAAATCGTATCAAACCACCAAGCAGTATTAATTGACAATATACATGAATGATTATTTTGCAAAGCAACAGCTAATTAGCTTTTAAGTACTTATACTGATATTTATTTAGGTATTATCTTAATAGATTTTCATACCTCACCTTATTCCATAATTTATTTTACACTTGCAAATATTTATTTATATTTGTTTGCAATGTATTTATAATTTTTGTTTTTTTAATTTCTTTCAAGGGTTAATTTTATGAGATATTTTTCCATTTTTGCCTTATGTGTATTTTTTCTGCTCACCGGGTCTGCATTTTCTCAAGGAAGTAGTTCAGATTCTACAAGTAAATTTAGATTGGAAATTGGAGCGGGGTTGGGGGTAGCTGCCGGTTGTTTCAGTTATTTGAGTATGGGTGGTAACAATGGTTCAATTACAACAGGAACTTCAACTGATTTATTGAATGAATATACGATTTACGGTCTTGCTAAATTTAGCAAGTATGTAGGGGTTGGTTTAGAGTTTGGACGGTTAACTCACTTTGAATTAATTGGCGGTGTAAGGACTTATGATTATTCAGGTTTTCCAACTACAATATCTGTGAGTGAGTATATCTCGGGTATGTATTTTGCGCCGTTTGTAAGAGTTGGTCAAATAAGTGTAGGTGCAACCTTCATGACACCTACAGCAGGTACGTATTTTGCGAGAGCCGGTGGTAATGTATCTACCGATGCAGATTTTGAGGATTTAGATACTGCTTCACAAAACAATCTCAAAAGCGCAATGCAAACCTATATAAATGTATTCGGGAGATATGACCACGATGTAACGAACATATCCGGCTTCCCATCTACTATTTACGGCAAGCTTGGTTTTAATGTGCAACACCCTATAGACTATGGAAAGTTCAATGAACTTAAAAGCCATGTTAGACTTTTCTTAACTGTAGGAGCATCTTTGCATTTCAATCTTATTAAATAAGCACGCAATTGTAAATATTTCAATACACAAAAACTGTTTCCATTCTATTTTGAATGGAAACAGTTTTTATTTTATCTCCTTAGTACCTGAATATAGCTGATAATTATTTTCATTTTCCTCAATAAAATCAATCTGCATATTTTTCATTGTTGTCAAAAAAAGCAATCTTATCTAATAAGTCCCGATTATTTATTTATATTTGTTAGAGCAATTTTATCAACTGATGTTACGGAAGATTATTTTTGTTAATCCTTTTTAACTTCAAATCAAAGTAAGAATAGCCATTCAAAGTCGAGGCAAGTCAAGGCAAGACATTTGGTTACCTCCGTTCATTACCATGTTATAAAAATAAAACAACAATAAAGTCAAGTCAGTTGTTACAACTGACTTCCCATATAGACGGTTAAAAGGAAGGTCGGTTGTATACCGCGTGCATTGAGTAGTTATAATGTAGAGACACACCGTAGTGGGTCTCCAGAACTGCGGAAAACTGTACGCTTCTGAGACGCACTGCGGTGCGTCTCTACAATTTTATAACAATCTAATGCACGGCGATAAACAACCGACCTGACGTAAAGTTGATTTCATAACTTATCAATGCACGGCGGTATATACCTGCATGCCTTGCTTGACCTGCCTTGACCTGACAAGATACTCAATAAATTTATTGTTGTGTAACATCAGTTATCAAATCATATCTTCACAATTATTTTTAAAAGGCAAACTTGATTGTACATTCCTCATTTGTTTGAACAGAAATGGGCGAAGTTCAAGATATTGCTAATTTTGTAATTGCCGTCTTCAATAAAATCTATCAAAAACTTATAAAATTATGGATGAGCAACAACTCCAACAGACAGCAAGTCAACTCCGCCGACCTCATGGAGAAGATGGAATCAAAATTGCTGAATTTATGAATAAGGGTAATAGAACTATTAACTTAAATACAATTTCCGTTCTTAATCCCGAACCTCATGACAACATTCTTGAGATAGGAATGGGTAATGGATTTTTTGTTCCTGAAATTGTATCGAAACATCCGGGCATACATTACACCGGATGTGATTTTTCAGAGTTAATGGTTGAAGAATCCGAGAAATTAAACTCAGAATGGACTGCTAAAGGACAAGCGAAATTTGTACTTTCGGATATTGCCTCCTTACCTTTTGACAATAATTCTTTTACTAAGATTTTCACAATCAATACAATTTATTTTTGGGATGATGTGAGTATCGTTTTGAATGGCATCAAGAGAATCCTGAAGTCTGAAGGTAAATTCATTGTGGGTCTCCGACCGAAACATCAAGCTGAAAAATATCCATTCATTAAATACGGTTTCAAATTGTTTTCAAAGGAGGATATTGCTACCCTTTTTGAAGAAAACGGCTTAACAGTTTCTCAAATTATCGAGCAAAGGGAACCTGATTTTGATATGAACGGTGAGATTATGACAATGGAACATTTGATTGTTGTCGGTCAGAAGAATTAATACATTTGTAACAAAACAGTTTAGATTTTATGGACACAATCATACGAAAAGCAACAGAAAACGATTTTGAAGAAGTCTATTCCTTAATTAATGATTTCGCTGTATTTATCAAAACTCCTGAAAAAGTTTCGATCACTCCCGAACAAATGAAACTGGATAAAGACTATTTTCAATGTTTGGTTGCTGTTCAGAGTGGAAAGATTATAGGCTTCGCCACCTATTTCTTCGCCTATTATTCATGGACAGGAAAGGCACTCTATTTAGATGATTTGTATGTAGTCGAGGAGTATCGCGGGCAAAAAACAGGCACAATGCTGATGGATGCTGTTTTTGAAATCGCAAGAAATGAAAGCTGCACAAAAGTCAGGTGGCAAATTTCAAATTGGAATAGCAAGGCGATTGAATTTTACAAGAAACGAGGTGCTGTGGTTGATGGTGTGGAGATCAACTGTGATTTGAAGTTACTCCCAAAATAATTTTTATCCGTTGTGACAAGCCGGTGAAGGGATACCATTTCATTAACAATTGCGCCCCATCTTATCAAAGTTGAAGTGTTAATTTCAAGTGCCCACCTAACCCTTGTTGTATTATTTTCATTAGTGTTGAGAGTCGTATGTCGCTTGCATTATTTTCAATGCGTGAGATATACGACTTTGTTGTACCACATTTTTCTGCAAGTTCTTCTTGTGTCATACCTAACTTTAGCCTTGCCTCTTCAAGTAGAATTCCAAGCCTAAATGATTCAAATTCTTGCTCCCACTTTTCTCGTTTCTCTACTCCTCTTTTCCCATACTTACTATCAAGTATTTGATCTAAAGTAGTGATGTTTTTATCTGTTTGCTTTTTCATAATAATATTCCTCCATAATTTTAAGTGCTTTTTCAATTTCATTTTTTGGTGTCTTCTGAGTTTTCTTTTGAAAAGCATTTCCCAAGACAACCAAGTTACCTTTATCGAAAAACGAGAAAACTCTATAAATATTACTTCCTACCTCAACTCTTATTTCATAAAGTCCTTTTGTCCCCTCCAAGTGCTTAAAATACTTCTCAGGTACGTGTCTTGTCACACGAATGAGATTCAACGTCCATTCGATTTTTTCCTGAACATTATCCGGTTGATTTTTATAGAAATCAAGAAAGTAACTCTTATATGCAACAACTTGGCGTTCATAAATCATAATGCAAAGTTAACTGATTGGACAATATTTTCCAAATGATCTTTATGTAGTTATCTCTGTAATTTGATACGTTTTACCATTTACCTCTTGATTTTTCAATACAATTTCTGGTTTTGGATTTGATTCATTAAAATTTGCATAATAAACTACACCTTTATAAATATTTAATTCCTGCATATATATCAAGAGTCTTTCGAGTGAACCATAAATTGGTTTAGTCAAATATTTTGGATGTCTAGTCAATTCCAGTACAATGATTTCATCATCTATTTCAATTTTGAAATCTGGCCAAAACTCAATTCCGTGAATATTAATTTTTGGTTCTTTTTGTATATTTATTACTTTACCTATCGATTCTATATAAGCATGAAAAACACCAAGAACACCAACTTCTTTAGTATTACTACCATTATTAAAAATTTGCTCACCTTTCTGCTTTGCAAATTCAATAATTAAATCAGTAAGTTTTTCAATTGGATTTTTAGTTATGGATGATCTTATTAACTTAATTTTTTCAACACTTTCTCTATCGACTGACAACTTCTTTTGCTGTTCTTTATATGAAATTTTATCTTGAATTTGCTTTAATAGAAGATGTACAAAGCTTGTAACAGAAGTGAGAGCTATGAATGCTTCATTTTGATCAAAAAATAATTTATGATCATGGGTCGATTTGTTTCGCCATTCTGAGCGGTAATTTTTAAAAAGTTGTACTACCCTGTCTTTGAAAACATTTTCAGTCTCTAGGTATTTTTCAATATCATTGGGTGTTTTCTTAAGTACCTCATCTTCTGTTTTATCAGCTAAAACTTTATATGATTCTTTTAGTGCACCTTCATATGCCTGATTACTACGGTATATTACATCATTATAAAAGCCCGTATCAGTTCTACCCTGTATATAATAAAATTCAGCTCTTTGAATATGAATCAGAATAGAATCCAAGTACCTAGAGTCATCATTTACTCTAATTGAATCTATCTGCTTTTCTATTTCTTTTAAGGTATCCATTTTTACATCCTTATCTATTATTTCTCATTCCGCTTCATAAACTCACCAATTTCCCGTTCATTGGAATCTTCACTAACATCAAACGCTGATATTATTCTACTGCGTTCAACTCTCTTTTTATTTTGGCTTATCTTCTTCTTTCCTTGAATATCCGTAACAGCAATTTCAAAAGCCACAATCTCCTTTACTAAACTATTTTTAAATTTTGACGGGAGATTGTCCCACTGCGCTTTATACTCTTTATCAAAACGATCAATCATCTTCTCCAGAACCTCGAATGCTTGATTTTCATCAATCAGAATTTTTCCTTTTCCATAGGCATGTACAGCAATATAATTCCATGTAGGCACTTCCATTTTGCTATCGTAAAACTTTGGAGAAATATAGGCATTATGCTCAGAGAATATGATGAGTACATCTGAATCCGATATTTGCCGCCATTGTTCGTTTGCCTTTGCAAAATGTGATGTTATTATAATTTTACCGTCTATTTCAGAAAGCACAAACGGCAAATGTGTAGCAATAGGATAATTATCTTTGGAACTTATTATTGTACCGAATGGATACGTTCTTATATAACTTACAATTTCTTCTCTATCTGCTATCAAATTATGTTTGGGAATATACATATTTGTATTATATTAAAAACAAGAGTTAAGTAGCAGGACAGAATTATTTAAATTTCACAAGCTGTCATTTTGCAAGTATTTGAACCCTTCTGGGCAATCAACCACATCTGTCATGCAGAACCCGTTGAAGTATGCAAATACTTGTCAAATTTTTAGTGCTATATCTACTGATTCAATTATAAATTAACTGAGCCTTAATACTTAAGCATTGGGACATAATTAATCTAAAAGCAGAGAGTTGAAATTGGCAGGTATTTGAACAACAACAGGCTCTGAGTGACCTGACTTGCAAGCCATACTGAGTTCCTAATAGTCGCGAAGGCTCTTACAAAGTAATAAGATGACTTTAAAAAAATATGTACCCTTTTCACCCTGAATCGGGTTCAAGGTTTCCGTTGCTCTTTAGTCGTGCTAATTTCTACGTATGAAATGAGATGCTGAATCAAGTTAGTATGACAGAACGGTTTTTTTACCAACAATTTAGATGATGTCATTTACAGCATGTCGTTATCAGATACTTACTTTTTTTTGAAATAAACCTTAACAAATTATTGTCAGTTATTTTTGCCAAAGTACTTACTTATCTGTATTGAAATTAAAATTGTTACCTTGGTTTTGAGTTACTTTCAAATAATAAAATATTTTCTATCTATATCGTAACTTACTACATGGATGACTAAAATAGGTTGACCATTACCGACTATGCCCAACTATTGTTTCACAGGAGTTTCTACCAAAATATCAACGGTTCGGCAATAGAATCTACCTTCAGGAATATCATTATTGTAGAGGAAGATTTTCCCGCCTGCACCAACGACTGTAGTATTCGGATGATTTAATGCCTCTTTCACTTCATTAGCTCTATTTTGACTGAGTTTTGCATTACGCAGTGCATCACCTGCTCTATCAGTATATCCTGTGATGGAGATAATGGAATTCGGTTGTAGGTTTTTCTTTATTATATCAATGATTTTTGCATCCGATGGTTTTAATTCATATTTGCTGAATTCAAATAATATAAGGTTATAGCGGTTAATTTCCTTGTCTTGAATCCGCTCTTGTCTTTTTTTGTTAATCGAAATATAACTGACAGGTATGGAAGAAGAAAATACCTTACTTTGTCCGCTCATATCTCTTACTTGGAATGAAACCTCAATTTGATTATCAAGTGAAGGTATTGAGTGACGGTTTTCATTCATCATCCAATCAATGGCTGAAGGTAGGTTAGTTTGTCCATTCTTCTCAAAATTTAAAGTCGAAGTATTTTTCTGACTTGCTTTTATCACCCATTCTTTCAAACCTGCCTCAGCATTTACAGCCGGCTTAAAGCGGGCAATAGGAGGATTAGCCACACGCAACGTATCACTCAAGTCCAGTGGCTCGAGTATTTCATAGTTTGAACTATATAACTCAACACGTCGGTTTTCGGCAATTTTATCAGGTTCGTTAAGAGGTGTTGACGGAGTACCGGGTGTATCTCTTGATTCTATATCAAGTCGTGATTCAGCCACTTTCCAAACATCTTGTAAATAGCTTTTTACTGCCGCAGCTCTATCTGTTGATACAGTTTTATTGCTAAGTTCGGCTCCAATCCCTGAATTACACCCAATTATCTTTAAAGTAGCCGTAGGGTTATCCTGCATCCTTTTTCCTACGATATTCAGTAAATTATAGTATGCTTCCAGTGTTTCGGATTTGGCCAGACTCTTTACCGAATATCTTTGTGCTTGGATATTATTTAACGAAATATATTTTGAAGGAATTACACTTGAGTTATCATCAAAAAAGATATACGGAAGTAATGGCAATATCCTATTGGACGTAAATTCTTCAACGGTAAATCCGGCTGAACTTGTTTCATTTCGAAGTGAATCCACACCGACAACCTTAATCGACCCGTCAAGAGCAAAAACTTTTTGAGTAAAAACAGTATCTGTCCGTTGAACGTATGTTATTGTTGTTTCGGTAAGATCGTCACTTTGAATTTCAGTTTTAGTTTTTTCTATTCCTTTGGAATAACTTAAAGTTATAATGTTCTTTTGGATATGTGCAGTGTCAACTTTTCGTATTTCTTCATACATCTTTGTTTTATTAACCGGTGAATATTTAATTGCAATTCCGAACCGCAGACTATTGACTTTCCAACTGACATCCGATACCATCGAATTTACATCATAATAATAGAATACGGTAGATTCCAACAAAAGAGTTTTCCTGCTATTCATTGGCATATCATAACTGAGACCTAACATACCATAGAGAGTTAGTCCGGCAGCATTTGGAATATCCCCCGCAAGATTATTGCGAACCCTACCTACTTCATTACCGTTGGTATCAACAAAAGAGCCTGTAGAACCTACAATAGTTTCTTTTTGGTCATACGTGCTCGCTACTTTCATTGCGAGTCTTGCCCCAAGATTCACCTTTAGATTAGGAATGATGCTATAATACAGTAAAGGATCAACTCCGATTTTGGTAAACAATCCATTTAATTCATGTTTAAAACTGCCGTCTTGGAGTGTATTACCGGAAATTACCGTAGTTGGTTCGATACTTTCCATACTTCCCCAAAAGGAGGTATAGCTCCCCCTAAAAATCAAACCGACATTTGGTGTAAATGGAATATCAAATAAACCGCCTATTGAAACCCCTGTACCGCTCCCCCCTGTAAACTTAGGGCAGCAATTAGGAATCTCTTGAAGCTTATTGAAGTCGGCGATATGTTGGTCAATGCCGAACTCACCGAAAATGCCATATTTTAATGTTTTCCAATTTTCCGTTTGAGCATTAATGCTCATTGTGCCCGCCAATACCATCACTGCAAACATTATCAAATTCTTCATGTATTTTACTTATTTTAATTATACTACTATCCCTGAGTATTAAACATATGATACAACGCTTCTTTGAGTTCAACCTTTTTGCTGAAACAAATATGACTTTGCGCATTTTCGCTATAATAGTTCCACATATCCATAGTAATCTTTAGT
>JACPWH010000310.1 GCA_016197185.1 Ignavibacteriota bacterium | reverse complement strand
TAAGGGACGGAATGCTGGAAAGTATAAATTTTGTAACCCCCTCAATTGGTTTTACATCAGGACCCAACGGTATTTTTAAATCTACCGATGGAGGTATCTCATGGGACAATGTTTCTCCTCCAGGTACACAAAGTATGCTCTGGGGATGTTTTTTTGTCAATCAGAATGTGGGTTTAGTTGTCGGAGGCGGATGTAACGGAGACGGGCAGTCTTTTTTTAGAACAACAGATGGAGGAGCATCATGGAGGGAACATCATGAAAATGTTCCGTCCAGTGGTATGACTGATATAATGCTTTATTCGCAGGATGGAATAGGGTATGGTTCGAGCAGTGGTATTATTTGGAAAACAACCGACGGGGGACGAACTTGGTCATTTTTTTCACAAACAGGTCCACTGTATTGGCAAGAGGAAATCACCAACATTAAAAATTCATTTCTTGTTCCTATTTCGGGTACCGATTGTTCCGGTGGACGAGATGTACGAGGTGAACTCCGATTTTCAACAGATGCAGGAAAATCATGGAAAAGCTATCAGACCTTCAGTTCAATGTTCGGTTCATTTCTGATAAATGAAACAACCGGATGGGGAGTTGGAGACGGTGCATTGGTGTATTACACAAGTGATGCAGGTGTTACCTGGCAAAATCGAAATTGCGGCATTGAGCCAAATGCAAATTTGGATGACATCTATTTTGTAACAGATTCTATTGGATGGGCAGTAGGACAAGGTATATACAGAACTAACTTTGTTGACCCCCCGAAAGTGAAAATTACAGCTAGTAAACCGCTTACATTCTGTGAAGGAGATAGTGCTTCCCTAAGTGCATCCGATGGATTTACAGACTACTTATGGTCGAACGGCAGTGTCGGTCAGGTAATTTCGGCTAAGGAATCAGGGAGTTACCGTGTCCTTGCATACGATAAGTTTACCTGTAAGGAAGCATTTGATTCTGTTTTCGTAAACCTTTTCAGGAAAACTCCCCCCGTAATACGTCTTAACCGATCCAAACCGATTGTTTGTGACGGGGATACACTTACACTTTCCGTTGATGACATCTTTACAAGTTACCGATGGTCAACAGGAGATTCAACATCCTCAATAAAGGTTGCTCAATCAGGCATATATAGCGTTATCGTAACCGATTCTAACGGATGCATCGGAGAAACTCCAGGGATAAATGTAGTTGCAGTTCCACCGATTAAACCGAAAATTTCAGCAATCCGCAATTATACTTTTTGTATAGGCGACAGTTTGCTTTTGACTGCCCCCCCGGGTTTTACCGAATATCATTGGTCAAACGGTATAACCCTTCCTCAGTTTTATACAAAAACAGGAGGTAGCTTTTCAGTTACGGTAATTGACTCCAATGGATGCGTAGGGGTTTCTGAGTTAACAAAGGTGAGAGCATTAGATGCTCAAAATAAATTAGAAATACTTACTCCACTTCCTGAGAATATTTTTGATATACCTGCTGCAGAATTAAAGAATCGTAGTTGTCGTGATATTGTGCTTCATAATCGCAATGATTCACTTAGTTATTATATCACTGCACCATTTTTAGTACAGAATATTCTTTTTTCGATTCCGCAATCACAGCTTCCGATCGCGATCCCGCCGTTAGGAACAATTTCCTTGAGCATCTGTTATGCTCCTATCGACACTATTATGCGTACAGACACACTGATTTTCCCTGATACATGTTCCGATATGTCGTTAGTTTTACGGTCAAATGGTTCACCTATCATACTTGGCGGTAATTCAGAATGTAATATTCCGGTACGAAGTGTTGCATACACGTTAGGTCAAGATTATTGGGTTTCTGCCCCTTTTCCTCAGCCGAGTACTACAAATCAGGTTCAGGTAAACTTTACTTCAAACGGTTCACATAATAGCACCGAAAGTATTCCTCTTGCATATTTCAATGATATGCTGGGAACAACAATTCGAACTTCGGATTTTGAGGTTACTAAACGTACAAATGGTGAAAGAAGGGAAATGTCAGGTAAGTTTGTATTCAATACTGAAGGATTGAATTCAGGCATATACTATATTGTGATAAGAATTGAAGATAGTGTTCAAGTACTGCCTGTCATTATAGAAAATTAAAACAAAATATTGGATATTAAACGGTAAGAACAGTAATTAATGAGTACAACATCACAACCGATAGGCGTATTTGATTCGGGTGTAGGCGGGCTTAGTGTCCTGCGGCACTTAGTGAAGATTTTGCCCAATGAACGTTATATTTATCTTGGGGATACTGCAAGAGTTCCTTATGGCAATAAATCAGAGGAAACTATTAGAGAATATACTGAACAAGCTGTCAGATTTTTAGTACATCACAACGCAAAATTAATAATCATTGCGTGTAATACTGCCTCCGCTATTGCATTAAATGTAGCCGAGTCGGTAAGTAATGTTCCTGTTATCGGAATGATAATTCCTGCCGCAGAAGCTGCAGTTTCTACTACAAAAAATGGAAAAATAGGAATTATCGGTACCCGTGCCACTATTGGAAGTAAAGCATATCCTCAGACAATTGCTGCTTACGATTCTGAGAAAAACATAGAAGTTATAGGAAAAGCATGTCCTTTATTTGTTCCTTTGGCAGAGGAGGGGTTTCATGTACATTTAAGTGCCGAATTAATAATCAACGAGTATTTATCCCCATTAAGTGATGCAGGAATTGACACATTGGTTCTGGGCTGTACGCATTACCCTTTGCTTGCACCATTGATTAAGCTAAGGTTACCAACAGTCAAACTCATTGATTGTGGAGAATATGCAGCAAATGAAGCACATGCTATGCTTGAAACTATGAATCTTCTATCCTTAGTTAATACAAATGAATCATTACCCAATAT
>JACPWH010000293.1 GCA_016197185.1 Ignavibacteriota bacterium | reverse complement strand
CTGAAATAGTATAGCCTTTAAGAAGGCTTCTTTCCAGATAAATAGTGTTTTTTTCTATGGTGGAAATTCTGCTGAACTCATGATTTCCTGAATTGGAGTAATTATTGATTTTTCCGTATTCAGGCGTATTTGATGAATCTAAATTTGCACCCTGCATCTGAATAATAAGCACTTTATCACCTATGCTAAATCCTTTACTGTCATTAACTACAATATATGGTCTGCAAGTTTCAGCATTGATTTCCAGAACAGGGGTGTAAATATTTATAATGCCTGAAATTGATTGTGCATATGAGTCTATAGTAGATAATATTACCGCGAATAAAATAAAAATAAAAGTTTTCATTTCTAAGCCTTTTGAAATTGAAGTAACTATATTTGATGAAAATATGCAATGAATTGTTGAAAATCTATTTAAGTTACACCAGATAAAGAACTACTTGTGTAATTAATTATATGTGAAAATAGGAGTAGAAATAAGATGCAAGTAAAAGTTCAAATATACAAAAAGCCGCGCATTTCTAATGCACGGCTTTTTAAGATTTGATTATTTTCTAAGAAAACAATCCGATTTCATACATAATCACTGTTTACTTCGTCCTCGAGAATTCTATTCTACGATTTTTCTTCTTATTTTCTGGAGTATCATTGGGTGCTATTGGGCGATCGGGTCCAAAGCCTTTTGTTGACATCCTCCCAGCATTTACATTATGATGTACCAACCACTGCTTTACAGATTCTGCACGTTCAAAAGAAAGTTTCTGGTTCTTGTCCCGTTTGCCAACATTATCAGTATGTCCGGAAATTTCAACCTCTATTTCAGGATTATCCTGCATAGTATTGAGTGCAGTTTGAAGTATTATGTCAGATTCAGGAGTAATAATCGCCTTGCCTGTTTCAAATTCAACTCCTTCAAGGATAATTTTCTTACCAAGTTCCATTTTAGGCATTTCTTTCTTTACATCATCGGAAGTCACCAAGGGATTTGTTCCACGCAGTACCTCCTCACCGTCATTTACTGTTCCTTTATCAGTGTCCATGTCTAACGGATTAGTCTTATATCTGTTTACCTCATCACTGTCTTTCAAGCCGTCGTTGTCAGTATCAGATTTGAGAGGATCTGTTTTCGTAGTGGAGACTTCGTTCCCATCATTAAGCCCATCCCCATCTGTATCTACTTTAAGGGGATCGGTTTTGATTTTGTTGACCTCTTCACCGTCTTTAAGCCCGTCAGCATCTGTATCTGATTTGAGAGGATCTGTCTTATAGGCATTAACTTCATCTCCGTCTTTAAGTCCATCTCCATCAGTATCGGCATTAATAGGATTTGTTTTATACTTATTAATTTCATCACCGTCTCTTAAACTGTCGTTGTCAGTATCGGCATTAAGTGGATCAGTTTTGTGTATTTTTACTTCATCACCATCACTTAATCCATCACCGTCAGTATCAGCATTAAGTGGTTTGGTTTTGTAATCATTTACTTCTTCACCGTCATTAAGCCCATCGCCGTCTGTATCAGGATTGTTTGGGTCTGTACCGATTTGCTCTTCTTTTTCATCAGTAAGTCCGTCACCATCAGTATCAGTTTTGCTACTTTTGAAATTATAAGTAATACCAATCATTGCAACCCACGTTCCGTCATTAGTTCCATCAACATACGGGTTAATTTCATCGGTAGTACTAAGGTGTGATGTAATATTCAAATCTATACCGATTTGCTTTGAAACCTTGCAATAGATACCTACGCCAACAGGTATTGAAAGTCCTACTCCAGATTGTTTTAAAGTTAGTAACGTTGGGTCAGTTGTAGATGTTGGGTAAAATCCTACTTCATTACCGGTGAAGCTAAGTAATCCAATTCCCGATGTAATATATGGACTTACAGAACCAAATGTATAGGGAATAAATCGTAATCTGATGTCAGGGATAACAAGGGTAGTTTTGTAATCAGACCATCCAGTTATTGTTTCAGTTCCGCTCATCATATAACTTACACCGAATTCGCCATCAAGGTGGTCGTTGAAACTATAAAGCCCGAACAACCTAAAAGCTGTTTTTCCGGGTCTTGTGAGACCCTCATTTATGCCAAAATTTAGTCCACCGGCAATTCCAAATGAATAGGGATTTGGACTGCTAATGGCAACAGAAACCTCTTTTGTCTGTGAATAAGAATTTTGAATGGAAACACATAACAATGATAAAACAAATAATAAGTACTGCCTACTTGTCACAAAACGGATCATACATCCCTAAAATATTGAATAGAATAATTATCCAAATGCAATCAAAAGATTATTGCAAAACTTGTAAGAGTGTTTCTGATGTGTTTCTTCGTCCGTGTACAACATTAAGGGAAACAAAAGACTTGCTTGGTTTTACTTGTGCCTCAAATTCACTGCGGAATTTCTTAATAAACCCTTTTACAGGCCAAGCAGCACCTTCACCCAAAGCGCATATAGTATTTCCTTCGATATTTGATGCTACACTGAACAGAACATCAATATCATGTGAAGTAGCTTCACCTTTAGACATACGTTTGAGTAATTTTTCCATCCATCCACAGCCTTCACGGCAGGGTGTACATTGACCGCAAGATTCATGATGATAAAAATGAGCAAGACGCAGAAGTACTTTTACTAAATCCGTATCTTCATCCATTACCATTACTCCTGCCGTTCCGATATAAGAACCAAATTCTTTTAAGGATTCATTATCCATATTCACGCGGTCTATTTCATCAGGATGAATCGGTGGCATTGAACTTCCTCCGGGAATAATAGCTTTAATTTTCTTGGCACCCGGGATGCCCCCTCCAATTTCATAAATTAATTCTTTAAGCGGTATTCCGCTCGGTAATTCATATACTCCCGGCTTATTGATATGTCCGCTTAAACCGAATAGCAGTGTGCCGGGGTGTTTTGCTGCACCGATTTTGCTGTATGCTTCAGCTCCGATTGAAATAATTGCAGGAACTGTTGCGATAGTTTCTACATTATTGATTGTTGTCGGCATTCCCCATAAACCTTTATTGGCAGGGAATGGAGGCTTGATACGAGGATACGCACGGTCGCCTTCAAGCGAACTCATAAGTGAAGTTTCCTCGCCGCATACATACGCACCTGCACCTTTATGAACTACGATATCAATTACATAATCATTTCCGAAGGTCTGTTTCATTTTTTCACCAACATAACCGACTTTATAGGCATCTGCAAGAGCTTTTTCCATCAATTTCACCCATTTGTGGTATTCGCCCCGAATGTAGATGAATGCTTTGGTAATTCCCATTGCATAACCTGCAATTAGAATCCCCTCGATAAGCTGATGTGGATTATCTTCAAATATCTGACGGTCCTTGAAAGAGCCCGGTTCTGATTCATCACCATTAATAGCCAAATACTTTGGTTTATCATTCCCTTTGGGCATAAAGCTCCACTTCATACCTGTTGAAAAGCAAGCACCTCCCCGTCCGCGTAATCCCGATTGCTTTACAGTATTAATAACGTCATCAGGAGAACTTTGGATTGCTATACGATATGCACCGTAACCGCCGTTTGAAATGTAAGTGTTTAATTCGCTCAAATTAGAAATTTTCGGTAGGACTAAATGAGGGCTTGTGTACATGATTTTTTCCGTAAGATAGTTCCGATAAATAAAAATTGAAACTAAGCAGAGAATAAATCTCTACGTTAATTTGTCACAAATATACTGCTTTATTGCTAAATATCCCGCGCTGAGTATCTGTTTTTCTTGATGTTTACAAAATGGAATTACTCGCTTATTTCGATATTTGTTCCTTCGTAATCACTAAGCAATTTTCTATATGAATCTGCAATTCGCTCAGGCTTATGAGAAGCCGGATTCAAAAGCACCATTACCGCTTTAGCTCGAAGCAATATTTTACCGTTTGTCAGTCGAATTACCTGATCAAATCCAAAGGAACTGTTTTTTACAAATGGAACACGAGTTAATATTTCGTATTCTTCGTCGAATTGGGCTGCATAGTAATAATCCACTTCAACATGAGCCACTACAAAACGATGTTTTGTTACAAAAGTCTGGAAATCCATGGGCAATCCTATAGTACGGAAATACTCAATTCGAGCAGCCTCTAACCAATACAGATATACAGCGTTATGGACGATACTCTGCCTATCAACATCATAGCTGCGAACACGACTTTTAACTCGATGGCGGTACAATGTCAGATCTAATTCCTGTGCTGCTTCACTTATGCTATTGTTAGATGATGCTTGTATGTTTAATACTCCAGATGACATTGTTCCTCCTGTTGGGTATATTTATATAAAAATCGACCGCAAAAAATATCACTGACATTCAAATTTTCTTTATAGACACCGCTGAACTGCATCAATCATTATTTCAGAGGCTGCAGTTGTCATTATTTCATTAATCTGAAAATGAAAAACTGCTCTTAAAAAACCAACTCTGCCCTTTGATAATAACAAGCCTTGCTCTTTACATAATTCAAGAAATGTATCAGTATCCACTACTTGAGGTATTGCAAATATTACTATGTTTGTTTGAACGTTACCGAGCTCAACTTTAAAATAATCTGTTTCTGCTAAGCGATTTGCAAATTCAAATGCATTTACATGGTCTTCAACTAATAATTCTCTATGATATGTTAAAGCATGAAGTCCTCCGGCAGCAATCATTCCGGCTTGTCTCATCCCTCCACCAAGTATTTTCCTCAATTTGCGAGCTGCGGTAATATGTTTTTTAGTTCCGAGAATCAAAGAACCTACCGGTGCTCCCAAGCCTTTTGATAAACAGACTGATAAAGTGTCGAAATGCTGTGCATACTCACTTACAGAAATACCAGTAGCTGCAGCTGCATTCCATATCCGTGCTCCGTCACAATGAAAAGCACAGTCAGATTCACGGGCAATTTCTGCTGTTTGAGCAATATGCTCAATTGATAGTATTGTTCCACCGTGTCTATTATGTGTATTCTCAACACATATCAATGATGTACGGGGAAAGTAATACTCTTTCGTTCTGATTGCTTGTCGTATGCTTTGTTCTTCCATCTCACCGTTATTCGATGGAACACAATGGAACTGAATACTCGAAATAATTGATGCTGCGGCAGTTTCATAATGTAAAATGTGGCACTCACTCTCTACAATTACTTCATCTCCCCATTGTGTATGAAGTGCAATACAGATTTGATTGCCAATTACTCCAGTAGGTACAAACAATGCAGATTCCTTATTAAATATGTGTGCAGCATACTCTCGCAATTCATTTACTGTTATGTCTTCACCATACACATCATCGCCAACCCGAGCAGAGGCGATCGCTTCTCGCATTGCTTGTGTCGGGACAGTTACGGTATCGCTTCTTAAATCTATTATCATCACTATATCCTAATTGTTTTTATACAAAATTAAGCAATTGGAACAAGTTTCTCTCTATAAACTATAGTGTGGTTTGTTCTTTTTGTTTTGCTTCATTCCATAACACATCCATTTCCGCCAGAGACATTTCTGAGAGTTTTTTATTCATGATCCCGGCTTGTTCCTCGATGAATTGGAAACGATTGATAAACTTCTTTGTAGTTGCTTGCAGTGTTTCTTCGGCAACCAATCCTTCGAAACGGGCTGCATTTACTAATGAGAATAACACATCGCCAAATTCATTTGCGGCTTTTTGCTTGTCTCCTGCCATCAGTTCAGTTTTGAGTTCAAGCATTTCTTCTTCAACCTTTGCCCATACATCTTCTTTCTTATCCCAATCGAACCCTACGTTAGCTGCTTTTTCCTGCGTCCTTTGGGCACGCAGCAGGGCAGGGAGAAATGCTGGGACACCTTCAAGTACTGATTTTCGACCTTCTTTCATTTTTAACGCTTCCCAATTTTGCAATACTTCATTTTCATCTTGAACAGATATATCTCCAAACACATGTGGGTGTCGATGTACCAATCTGGTAAAAACTTTTTCAATTACATTCTGAAGTGAAAAAGCTCCACGCTGTTCGGCAATTCGTGAGTGCATAACCACATGAAGTAATAAATCTCCTAATTCTTTTGATAATTCATCATCATTTTTCTTTGCAATTGCATCAGCTGTTTCATACGCTTCTTCAATCAAGAGATGAGAAATGCTTTCATGAGTTTGTTTTCTGTCCCAAGGACATTCATCTCTCAGAATTCGGACTAACTCATTAAAAGCCATGAAATGATTGGAGAGATTTGAAGTATCTTCAATTGTCGGGACAGTAGTTTTGGATGTATTCATGCGTTAAGAATTGTGAAATTGAATCTCAAGACTGTATTGAATTCTTTGAATATTTGTTTGGATTGTTTATCAAATTTACCTAATTTCAATTAAGTGGAAAAGGACTACACGAGATTACATTGAAAATGCTGAGAAAGATATAGAAATGCAGGAAAAATTCAATGTGAAGATAGATTTTATTGACAATTTTTGTATAATAACGACGGTAGGGGAATAATCAAAAAAACATGAATATAAACCAAACTTCATTACTTCCTCTTGTTATAGGAATTACAGGGCATCGCAATATTAGAGCAGAAGATAAACCTATATTAACTTCTAAAATCATTTCTTTTTTTGATGAGCTTACAACGTTATATCCAAACACACCCCTCCTATTATTATCTCCATTGGCTGAGGGTGCTGATAGATTAGCAGCTGAAATTGCATTTGAAAAGGGGATAGAGGTTGTTGCTCCTCTCCCATTTAATAGTGAACTCTATGAAAAAGATTTTTCTACACCTGAGTTACTCAATGAGTTTAGAGAATTGACCAGAAAAGCAAAATATACGTTTGAATTACCAATACTGGAAGGAAGTACATACGAAACTATCAGTAATTACGGTGCTGCTCGTGACAAGCAATATGCATTGGTCGGTTCATATATTGCCCGTCATTGCCAAATATTGCTTGCATTATGGGATGGAGTTCAATCGGAACTTGTAGGTAGTACGGCACAGGTAGTTCATTTTAAGTTGGAGGGGATACCCTACCCCTATATTTATCAAAATCCCTTGGATATCATAGAAAGTGGTCCGGTGTATCATATTGTTACACCACGAGAAGGGGAATTTGATTCAATTAATGATTCTTTTGGAAATAAGTGGATTTATCCCGAAGGTGATGTAGATAAACGTAAAAAGGAATTCAACCAAATATTTCAGAGAATTGAGCAGTTTAATAAAGATGTTAAGGAATTCTCCAATATACTTACAGCCAGAAAGCCTATTAGTAAGCAATATGTTATTCCTACCGACACTATCAAGAGGATTCCATTTTCTTTAACACAAACATTAGATAGGTATTCGACTGCCGATGTACTAGCCGGCTTCTTTCAAGCCCGTACTCTGAGGACATTGCTTTGGTTATTCATTCTCGTTTTTATTGTCGTCTCTGCGCAAGTTGCAAGTTATATAGCAACAGGTAATCCGTGGATACTTCTTACATATATTTTAGGATTAGGAGTTGCATACACATGGTATTTATGGGCACATCGAGGTGAGTTCGAAAAGAAGTATTTAGATTACAGAGCATTGGCAGAAGGTCTGAGGATACAGTTGTTTTGGGAGATAAGTGGTATCAGTAATAATATTGCCGACCATTACATGAGAAAACAGAAAGGTGAATTAGACTGGATTCGTAATGCTGTAATTGCATGGAGCATACCTGAAGAAGGGAGTTCACAAGATGAATTACTTTACGGAAGTACTATCGAAGCACGTTTGAAATTCGTAGGGACTCATTGGATAACCGACCAATATAATTATTTCAGGAAAGCAGCACTACGTGATAGAAAAAAATTAGAACGATTTAGGTTTTGGGGTAATATTTTCTTTATCGCGGGTCTTATTCTTGCAACACTTGAAACATCCTTCGATTTTTTTCTTGCATCCAATCCATTAACAAAAATCACATTAGTAATCGGAGTAGCTCAGGTTATCGGTGCTCTTATGCATGGATACTCAGAGAAGCGTTTGCTGAATGAACAATCAAGGCAATATACTCGGATGGGAACGTTATTTTCAAACGCAAAACGATATTATGAATTGCAACTTGCAGATGGATTGCATGAATCGGCAAAATCACTAATAATAGAACTTGGTAAAGAAGCACTTGTTGAAAATGGCGATTGGGTACTCTTGCACCGAGAGAGACCCATGGAAGTTCCAAAGGCAGGGTAGTGTTTATTTTGTTTTAAGAGATTGTTTTGCAAGCATAGCAGCTCCGAGAATCCCCGCATCATTTGAAAAATGAGCTAAGCGAATATTGGCATCATCTGCTATGGTCGGTAGTGCACGCAGCTTAATTGTTTTAAGTGTGGTTTGGAGTAATAGTGGATGGGACTTCGAAATACCTCCTCCGGCTATAATGAGCTGTAAATCAAGGAGATTAAGTGCAGTACTCATAGCTGCTCCAAGAAGTTCACCTGTCCTTTTGAAACATTCGACAGCAGCAGAATCTCCTTCTGATACAGCAGAGGAAATATGATGAACATCAAGGTCATCGTGTGTATGTAAAATAGAATCTGGAGATAGCGAAGCATAGTGCTTTGCAAGTTCAATTATACCTAATCTGCCAACATATTCTTCAAGTACTCCTGCTCTATAAGATGGTTTCCCAATCGGCGGAACATCTGTTTCGTGAAGGATTATATGACCGACTTCTCCTGCACCTCCGTTGGCTCCTCTAAAGATTCGCCCGTTTGAAATTATGCACCCGCCAACCCCTGTACCAAGTGTAATGAATAAGAAATTCTGCTGGTTTTTACCTGCACCAAGTTCTGCTTCTGCAAGAGCTGCAACATTTGCATCATTATCTATTGCTACAGGAAGTGGGAATCGTTGTTCGAGATATTCTTTAAGCGGAATATTTATCCAATTAGGGAAATTGGGAGCTACTCTAATGACACCGTTACCAGTGACAACACCCGGAACACCAAGACCTATTGCAACTGTTTCCGGAAAATGTTTTGTTAAATATGAGATAATGGAAGCAATAGATTGCAGAACAAAATCAGGACCTTTTTCTGTATGTGTTAATTGCGAACGTTGATGGAGTATTTTTCCATCTGAAGTAACAATAGCCGATTTTATATGTGTACCGCCTAGATCTATTGCAATTATCATTAGAATCGTCCTCTGTTTTTAATAATTAATTCTCAAAGAGAAATAAGGGGATTCGTTCAGTTTTGTTTTCTATTTGAAATACAAGAAAATAAATTCCTTGTTGGAGATTTTCAAGTGAAATTTCTTGATTGCCTTTTCCATGCAGGTTCTTTTTCTCGTTACCTATCGGATCATAAACCTTTAGAATCCAATTTCCATCAGTTTTGAAGGAAATGACTTTTTGATGTAGCTCATAGGAAATAAGAGATGTTCTCCATTTAATCGGAACTGAGCAACAGATGAGACTATATTTATCTTCAATATATACTTGTACTTCAAGAGCTATATATTTTCTAAAGCAACCTTCTTCCAAAAGGATAGTATCATGAACCCAAGGATAGTATTCTCCTTCTATCCAAACAGGCAAACTTATACTTCCTCCTGCTGGAATATATACCATTCTATCAAAACTCGGAGGAATTGAAACTGCAATGTTTTTGAGGACACTTAGTGACATCGTCAGGTCTTTTGTAAAATGATTTGTAACAGTTACTGAGTCACATCGAATGCCTGATAGTTCAATCCTTTCTAGCGTATTGGTTGAATATTCAACTGTAAGTGACTTTATATCTATAAACATACTATCAAGCACACTACATCCGAAGTCATTACTGATTTCTACAAAATAACGACGGGGAGTTGTTGCTGTTGCAATTGGAGTTTGCGAATTAGGGTTGTCCAATCCATCGGCAGGAATCCAGCGGTAATGTGTCCCGCCCGATGCCCAAAGTTGAACATTATCACTCAGACACACAGAAGTGTCTGCACGAATTCCGGGCGTAATTAGGGGAGAAATACGAATGGTAATGCTATCAAAATGAGAACAACCTGCATCACTCGTTATTTCTACATAATATATAGTGGTTTGAGAGGGTGATACTACAGGGGTTGGTGAATTAGGATCATCTATTACACCTTGAGATGACCATTTATAATGGCTACCGCCTTTTGCCCAAAGCTGAATCTTTGCTAAAGGTTCGTTACAAAGTACTGTGTCACTTTTTACTGTTGCAAAGAATGAATCAATTGAAACTGTAAGGGTATCGGAGCTGATACACCCTAGCGAGTCAACACCTCTTACAATATATCGAGTACTTACTTTTGGGTTAGCTGTCGGATTTGCAATTGAATCATTATCCAATGAAATACTTGGTTCCCATTTATAGTATAATGCACCCGTTGCTCTAAGTTGAACAGGACTATCATTGCAAATAGTTGTATCACCTGCTGCTATGACTCTCCTTAAAGGAGAATTATTTACTGGAATAATTAAATTATAGAGGATACCCCCATCGCAACCAGCTTTTGCTCCAAATGTTTGGTTGTTTGAGGTCATTATACCGGGTTGACCTCCAGAATTAATGACTTCAACATTTTGAGGAAGAGCAGATACAGATAATAATACTGCGCCTCCGCCACCTCCCCCTCCAGGTGCCTGTCCTGGATCTTTCCATGTGTTATTACCACCATTATCACCCTTGCAACTTATAGATAGTCTACCTTTAAATTTATTTGCTGATATTAAAATGGTACCACCCGCTCCACCACCTGCAGCTCCGTCAGGAGCTGCATCATGCCCAATAGTACCATTTGAAACTATCTCTTTACTGTTCGATATAATTTCATCAGCAATTATGATGACAATTCCTCCGCCATTACCACCAATACTCAAGTCGTTTTCGTTTGTATGCCCTGCACCACCTCCACCACCAAAGAAAATTTTGTTATTACTATTGTTGAGTGAGTAACCACCCAAACCTTGCGATAGTATATTGTCACCTATGTAAATTGGTTTCCAACCATATCCACCATTTCCGCCACAACCATAGTTTCCTCCTCCAGCTCCCCCGGCATTATGATTATTTCCACCTCCACCACCATTAGCTGGTGCACCTTTGCCGTTAGTGTAAGGAGAAATGCCATATTCTGCAATTCCCTCTCCCTTTGGAGCGTAATAACCGGGATTAGTATTTATTCCAACATAATCAGGCACTTGAAATGCTGGAATATTTGTACTGTTTTTGGGGAATGCACCTCGGAATCCTTTTCCGCTAACGTCAATCGAGGCATTTAACTGAAACGTGTTTTTAGTAATAATAGCGATTACACCTCCTGTCTTTCCGTTCCAAGGTGGACTTGTAATAGGATTTTCAAGTATAAAGTCTTCAAATTCAGGTACACGGATTAACTGAACTTTTCCTGTTGTAGTGTAAGTTCTTAAAAGCGGATTTTGTAAATAAATTTTATTACTAATTATATCTTCTATTATACCAAATTCATAATTGCCGGCATCATTATATTGAACAACAGTTCCGTATCCTAAATGATTTTGAGTATCGATTGTAGCACCTTGCATTTGAACAATGAGTACTTTATCATTTATTGTAAAACCTACACTACTGGCAACTTCTATGAAATCATTACATGGGTTTAAGTCAAGTACAGGAGTATAGATATTTAAGTTAAACTCTTGAGTTGTTGAGTCAATGGCAGGATCGTTAATTTCAAAGATATTGATCGGAGTTTTACATTCCAAGAAATTAACGGAGAATAGAAATAAGCATATAATTGATAGAAGTCTGAATCCAATGTTAGAGAAATGTTCCATAGTAATCACAGGTGATAAATATTATGGTAAAAACATCATATAAGCTCATATAAATGTAGTCGCTTATCTGGGAAAATATCTGTCGCTTTTTTTGAGTAATATTGATTAAATTTCTTAGGTAGATATTTTTGTTGAAGTAGTCTTGATAGTGGTAAAACAGAGTTTAGTTTCAATAATTTAGCTTCTATACCTTCACTGTACTGAGATAAAAAAAGTTTATAGATATTCATAATGCTAAAAAAAACAGATAACTCTTTTGCAATTAAATCAGCAAGAGGGTAGTTAGAATCTTCGTTATTTACTCTTACATTGCTTGATAATAAAATTAGTCCATCAGAAGATTTGATTGACTTGAGTGTTGAAAATAATTGTAGCCTTTTATCAGAAGTCAGATAGGGTAAAAAACCAAAACCTAAAATTAGTTGAAAACTATTTTCTTGAATTGTTGAAAGATCTTCAGAAGTTGTTTGGTAATTAACTTTGGACATTGGGTGTAAAGACTTAGCCCTTGAAATTGCTTTAGATGAGATGTCCACTGCTAAATAGTCTTTGATATTGTATTTCTTTGAAAGTAATGAGTAAATCATCTCAGTTAATATTCCTGATCCACACCCGATATCTAAAATAGTGATAGGATAATTGCTTGTAAATGATTTGTTTAATGATTCTGAAATACAATTCAAACAGAAATCATGCCATACACCTATAGTTCCCCTCCAATCTGCTCCCCAAGGGTCAATTTTACTTTTACTATATAACTCATCAAAAAAAGCAATATCCTTTTTCATTTGGTATTTGAAATTATTGATGACTTTTTTTGAAATTTTTTGCAATACCCAAAATATTACGGTTACTCCACCATGTATCTGCAGCACCCTCACCCATAATACTAAAAACGACTTTTATTATAGTTCTTATAATTGGTTTTAGTAACTTTATCCTTACCATTCCACTAAATGTAAAGTATCCTTCTTCAATCTTATTAATATCAACAACAGAATAATAGAGGGAAAGGAGTTGGCGTAAACTTTCACGAGTGAAGCCTACTTCATGTGTAAAATCCATGTATCGTTCGTGAGATGCGATAAACCAATCCATATTAGGGACTTCTACCAATACGGTTCCATCTGGTTTAAGTGCTTTCCCAACTGATTGTAAGAAATGTTCAGAATATATTTTCTCGATATGTTCAAACACAGCTCTAAATATTATTAAGTCATACGTTTCATCCTTATCTTTGATATAATCAAGAGCATCCATACAATACAAATCAGATAAACCTGTATATTTCTCAGCTTCTTCCAAATCTCCCGGTGACAAATCAATTCCTGTAAGGTTTGAATAACCCTTATTTGTAAGCCAAGTTAGAAAAAAACCCTTGTTGCATCCAATTTCTAATATATTTGCTGATTTGTTTGCAGGCAAAAGATGTGTGTAGTTTTTATTTGCCCGCGCGTCTAATCTTATTTGTTGTTTATGGTTTGATCCATCTAAATAATTACTGTGAGTTGTTTTATAATTTTCAAACAATTTCTGATTAAGCTCTGACATTGTAGTTTTCCTTTTTTAGAATTGAAGGGTTTAATTATTTCTGAACCTGACGTTTTCCCAACTTGTAATGATTTTTTCCACCAATTCAATAGGATGTTTCATACCCTTAGCATGGGAATAAGCCTTTGATGAGCTATACCATTCATACTTGCGGTCAATCCAACGTTGATCAGGAACAAAATTAATAGTTTCCAAATGTTTATCAGCAAGCTCAGGATTCTCAATAAGTTCGTTAACGGAATTAGGGAAAACTATTCCTGCCATTGCATCGCATATAATCCATTGTTTCTTTTCGGGTAGCCATACTTCAAGAACTGTGTGAGTATCTGTGCCTTTATCCCCTCTTCCGAATGGCAAACCTTCTAAAAAAAAAGTGGTGATTCTAGTTCGAAAATTCTGCAACTCGCATAAATATTTTGCTGCTCTTGCGTACCCTCCACACCATGCATAATTATTTTCGAGAATTTTTTTTCCGTCTCTATATGAGTGAGGCTTTTCAGGTTTAAGAGTTCGATAACAAAATGTTGCAATTTTTGAAATAGTTTCATAATCATCAGTTCTATTGGAATAAACTTTAAATTCCTTGTAAGCTTCTGAAATAGTTAAGAAAGAAGATTTTTGTGATGAAAGATAACTAAGAAGTATATCAAAATCCTTAAAATTAATATTCCCTTTAGAATGCCCT
>JACPWH010000292.1 GCA_016197185.1 Ignavibacteriota bacterium | reverse complement strand
GGGAAGAGAATTTAAAACCTATGCGCTCAAAACTTCGGAACTGCACCCGGATTGCAATGTACCCTGTACGGATGAAGAATTGAGCAGCCAATTAAGAACTGCCACAGAAAAAATATTTAAAGGCTTTAACGGAGTAGGATACGCACGGCTCGATTTCAGGGTGAAGGAAAACAGGGACGTATACTTCCTTGAGATTAATTTTACCTGTTCTGTTTTTTATAAAGACGGCTATGAGGGATCGGCAGATTTTATATTAAAGTATGACGGTATCGGCCAGGCCGGGTTTTTACGGCACATGATAGCAGAAGGAATTGCCCGCCACCAGCGAAAGAAAAAGCCATTCATCATGAAAGGAAATTCTATTGCAGGATATGGAATTTATGCAAGCCGGGATATAAAGAAAGGTGAATTTATTTTTAAAGGAGAAGGACGGGCGCAGCGTATCATTACAAAAAGATTCGTAGATAAGAATTGGAATGAAGATGAAAAATTGCATTTCCGGCGCTATGCTTACCCGGTAAGCGATGAACTCTTTATATTATGGGATGATGATCCTTCCGAATGGGCTCCGCAAAACCATTGCTGCGAACCCAATACTGCATTTAACGGACTCGATGTATTAGCAATAACAGGCATATCTAAAGGGCAGGAACTCACACTTGACTATGCTCAATTTCTAGATGAAAATATGGAACCCTTTCAGTGTCAGTGCGGATCGCCTGCCTGTCGCGGATTGATTGAAGGCATTTTTCATAATTCCCTAACAGCAAGAGAGGTAAATTTGCAACGGTTAAACCAGTGAGCTGGCATTTGGTCATACTTACGGCTTTGAATTTTGATGCAGGTAAAGAAGGTTAGCTATTATACTTTCCTTTACTTATCGGCTGGTTCAACCACCAATACCCCATTAAGTTTTTTTGGATGCCCCGGCAAATGCCGGAGTAATTATTGATTTGTCATAAACACTGACGAGCTATGTCCCGTTTTGCCGTACTCAAACAAATAATGCTTCTGCACCGGTATCGGTTGGTGCTTACATATATTCTTTTTACTGCAGAAATGCTGGGAAACCTTTTGCGGCCTTTTTTTCTCGGACTGGCTGTAAATGATCTTACGAAAGGAAGCTATAAGGGCCTTATTCTTTTATCGGCAATTCATTTTAGCTGGCTGATTATTGGAACAATACGTCACCGCCTGGATACCAGGACCTATACTTCTATTTATACATCATTAGTTACAAAATTTTTGGCCCGCCGGTATCAAAAAACAGATGTGTCTAAACTGAGTGCCCACTCCACCCTTGCCCGCGAGTTTGTAGACTTCTTGGAATTTGACCTGGCCTATGTGGTGGAAGCCTTTTACAGTCTCATCGGTTCATTGTTATTATTGTTTATTTATGATACATCCGTTGTATTGGTATGCCTTGGCATTCTGTTGCCAGTTATCGCTCTCAGTTACCTATATGGAAGTAGAATGAAAGACCTTAATACCAAAAAGAATGATGAACTTGAAAAACAGGTAGATATTATTTCTTCCGGCAACAACCATCTTATTCTGCAGCATTACGATAATTTAAGAAAGTGGAATATCCGGATCAGCGATCAGGAAGCCTGGAACTTTGGTATCATGGAAATTCTGGTAATGGTAGTAATCGGCGTTTCACTCTTAATTACAAACAAAATCGCTGGTCCGGGTATTGAGGCCGGCAGCCTGATTGGTATTTACAGTTATATTCAGCGGTTTGTATCGGGTCTTGATACAATACCTTATACCGTTCAGCGATTATCCTCGTTGAATGATATTACCAGGAGAATTGAATTACAGGAAGATGATTTAACAAAGCGTGGTCTGGTTCCAGTGAAAGAAGTAGCGTAACAAGTTGCGGTAAAAACTAAGTTATTGCCGGTAATATAAGAACCGGGAGTTATTCTCCTGGTCTTTATTATCTTTTATAGATTTACTGGTGTGCCATCTTAGTAAACATTTTTTTGCTGTACTTTGCGTAAAATTTCTATACCGGGTGCATGTATCGTAGGTATAAAAAACAGCGGCTATCTGCCCATAAAAACCATCAAGATCTGCACATCGCTGGGATTTATTCCAGAAATGCGGCTGGCCTGTCCCAATGTTCGGGGTTTGATTTTTGTCAGCTTTTCACGGGCTTCATTTCCTAAAGAGGAAATCTTTTGATAGTCAAAGGTTTCAGGAATTTCGAGATTTTCCAACTGGCTCATGCGCTGCACAAGATCTTTTTCTTTTTGGATGTAGGTATCATATTTTACCTGTATCGAAGCCTGTTCAATCGTATCTTTTGCAAATTCGGCCAATGCTTCCCTGAGCCTTGGTAATGCATCCGCAAATTCATCCAGTTCCACATCAGGACGCAACAGTATTTTTTGGGCTTTTTGCTTTTCAGTTATTGGCGAAGAGTTGACAGAGAGAAAATAGGAATTGATTTCTTCCGGCTCCACAGAAAAATCCTTTAGTACTTGTTTTATTTTTTCAACACCTGTTTTTTTCGCCTGCACTTTCTCCATTCTTTCCTGTGATGCAAGGCCAAGACGGTAACTTAATTCGGTTAACCTTAAATCTGCATTGTCCTGGCGCAGCAACGTTCTGAACTCTGCCCTCGAAGTAAACATCCGGTAAGGCTCATTGGTACCCTTGCTGATAAGGTCGTCAATCAGCACACCAATATAGGCATCGCTTCTTTTCAGTATTACCGGTTCCAGCTTTCTTGTTTTTTGATGTGCATTTATACCCGCCATCAGTCCCTGGCAGGCGGCTTCTTCATAGCCGGTTGTACCATTTATTTGTCCGGCAAAAAAAAGGTTTTGTACCTGTTTGGTCTCGAGAGTATAGTTTAATTGTGTTGGGGGAAAAAAATCATATTCAATGGCATATCCCGGCCTGAACATTTTCACGTTTTCAAAACCCACGATATTACGAAGAGCTTCGTATTGAACTTCTTCCGGCAACGATGTGGAAAAGCCATTTACATATATTTCCACGGTATTCCAGCCTTCAGGCTCAATAAACAATTGATGCCGGTCCCTTTCTGCAAAGCGATTGATCTTATCTTCTATGCTTGGACAATACCTTGGTCCAACACCATCGATTCTTCCGGCAAACATGGGGCTCCTGGAAAACCCGGTTTTTAAGACATCATGT